>NZ_JBHXAY010000011.1:0-112171 GCF_042728775.1 Nocardia sp. NPDC060259 | reverse complement strand
GGTGGGCGCGAACTTTCGCGCCCACCGGCTCTTTTGCTATCAGTCCAGCGAGACGTACACCTCGACACTCGTCGGGCCGGTGTAGCGCTCGAGTTCGGCCGTGTGCGAGCGGGTGATGGTGCCGGCGTTCTCGGCCTTGATGACCTGGGCCCACGCGGTGCGCAGCAGGTCGTAAGGTTTGTCGGAGACCACGAACTTGGCATAGCGGCCCGCCGGGATGCGGGTCAGCACATCGCCGGAGTCGACGTCGTCGAGCCCGTCGACCTCATAGCCGAGAACCGCCACGGCATGGTCGTTCTGGCCGATGTAGGCGGCGGCGCGGGGAACCGTCTTCTCCCTGGATAGGTACCGGTCCCAGGTGAAGTTCACCAGGTCGAGGTCGCGGGCGGTCACCTCGCGACCGGCCAGCGGCACGGTGAGTCCCGCGATCAGCCCGTCGGCGAGGGTGACGATCTCGAAGTCGACAGTCATGGCTATTCGCCGCCCTTCTCGTCGATCAGCGAAACGAAGATCTCGACCGTGCGCTCGTCCGGATACTGCTCGTAGTCGCCGGAGTACGCACGCTCGAACTCACCGGCTGCCTCGGCGTCCCAGATCTGGCGCCACAGCGCGACGATGGTGTCGCCGCGGTGCTCGCCGCTGGCGACGAAGCGGGCGTAGCGGCCCGCCGGGATGCGCGCGAGCACGTCACCGACCTGGAGATCGGCGAGGGTCTTGCACTCGTAGCCGACGATGTGGGTCAGGTAGGAGTTGATTTCCGTCGCGAAATCGACGTACCCCGTCGCGATCGGCCCAGGTAACTGCGGTCTCGCCTGCAGGTGCTGCCACGCCTCGACCACCTTGGCGCGGCGCGGCCCCTCCACGGCGAGCGCCGGACTGCGGAGCACAGTGCCCGCGATCAGCATCTCGGGACGGTCAACGACATTGAAATCCACCTGCGTAGCCCCTATGTCTAGTCTCGTCGTCGCTCGAGCGCATATCTTCCCGCATCGATATGACAGGTTTCGCGCCGGGATCGTTCGACGCGTCGTCGCGTCGCGGCAAACCGGCGATGCCGACTGGTCGGGCTGGTTCGCGCTCTGGCCAACGATGTTGCCATGTCCGCGGGGGCGTGGGGTCCGGGTGGCCAATCCGTGATCTATCCACCGCCGTCGCCGCCGAGCCCGGGGAACAATTCGCCGGGCGCGGAGGAGGGGCGTGGCGCAGGCGGGATGATGATCAGCGGCGCCGGATTACGTGGCGAGGTGGTCGGCGGGCCGATGATCTCCGGCGCCGGGTTGCGTGACGTGGTGGTCGGCGGCGTGATGAGATCCGGCACCGGGGTGCGCGGCGCGTTCGTCGGTGGGTTGAGGATGTCGTAGGGACTGCCGCCACCCGGCGCGGCGGGCGCAGGCACCGGCGAACCGCCGCGGCCGGGCAGCGCGGGCGTGGGAAACTGCTCGACGGGCGTGCCCGCCAGCGCGGTGTCCATCACCTGCTTCCAGATGTCGGAGGGCAGGCCGGATCCCCAGATCGCGCCACCGCGCCCGCTGCGCAACGGCTGCGGCTGCTCGGTGCCGACCCACACCGCCGTCGACAGCGACGGCGTATAGCCGATCATCCAGGCGTCCTTGTTGTCCTTGCTCTCGCCGAGCTGGGTGGTGCCGGTCTTGGCGGCCGACGGCCTGCCCTCGGCCAGCCCGTGCCCGTTGGAGTAGTTGGCGATCGGCAGCATGGCCTGGGTGGTGGAGTCGGCGATGCTCGCGATGATCCGCTGCTCGGGCTCTGGAAGCTGAACGCCCACACGGTTTTCCGGCGCGCCGCGGTCGAGCAGCACCCGCCCGTCGCCGGCGCTCACCCGCTGCACGAAGTACGGCTGGTGGTAGACGCCGGACGCGGCAAGGGTCGCGTACGCCGAGGCCATGTCGAGCGGGCGCACCAGATACTGCCCGAGCACGATCCCGTTGAGCGGGGGATCGCCCGCCTCGGTGAGGGTTCGGTCCTCCACGCCGGGGATGTACTCGGGGATGCCCGCCAGGTGCGCGGCCTCGGCGACCGAGCGCGGGCCGTCGGCCATCGTCATGGTGAGGCGGTAGAAGCTGGTGTTCAGTGAGCGTTTGAGCGCCTCGGTGAGCGCGCAGCGTCCGCAGGAATCGCCCTCCGCGTTGGTGATCGTGGTGCCGCGGTCGACCACCGGCGAGCTGTCGATCGCCCTGGTTGTCGGGATGCCCTGCCGCTGGGCCGCGACGAGCGCGAAAACCTTGAACGACGAACCGGTTTGCAGCGGTGCCTGCGCGAAATCGAAACCGGTGCCGTTCTCGCCGCCGTAGTAGGCGCGCACCGCGCCGCTGCGCGGATCGATCGAGACCACCGCGGCGCGCAGTTCCGGCGGCTGCCACTCCAGCCGCTGACGCACCGTGTCGACGGCGCCCGCCTGCGCGACGGGATCGATGGTCGTGGTGATCTGCAGTGCGCCCGTGTTGATGTCGGCGTCGCTGAGGCCCGCGGCGCGCAGCTCGCGCAGCACCTGGGTACGGATATGGCCTTCGGGCCCGAGCGCCACCGGCTCGGCCGGGATGTCGGCGAGCGGGATGATCGGCGGGAACACCGTCGCGTCGCGGTCGCCGGGGGCGAGCACCTTCATCTCGACCATGCCGTCGAGCACATACTGCCAGCGCGCTTTCAGCTGGTCGAGGTGGTTTTCAGGATCGAGCACCGAGGGTGAGCGGATCACCGCGGCGAGCACGGCCCCTTCGGCCAGGGTCAGCTCCGGCACCGGCTTGTCGAAATACGCCTTGGCCGCGGAGGCTATGCCGTATGCCCCGCGACCGTAGTAGATCGTGTTGAGGTAGGCGGCCAGGATCTCGTCCTTGCTCCACTGCCGCGCCATCTTCGCCGCGATGATCAGCTCGCGCATCTTGCGGGTGACGGTGCGCTCGGAGCTGAGGAAGGCGTTCTTCACGTACTGCTGGGTGATCGTCGAACCGCCACCGGCGTTGTCGTTGCCGAGCAGGTTGTCGCGGGCGGCCCGCAGGAACCCGCTCGTCGAATAGCCGGGGTTGGTATAGAAATTGCGATCCTCGGCGGCGAGCACGGCCGCACGCACGGGAAGCGGCACGTCGGTCAGCGGGATCGGGATCCGATTGCCTTTCGGCGGAATGAATTTCGTCAGCACGGTGGTGCCGTCGGCGGCCAGCACGGTGGCGGGCTGTTCGACGGCGACCTCGGCGGGCTCGGGGATCTCCGAGCTCCAGTAGATCGCGACGAACAGCAGCGCCGGCAGGCAGACGAAGATCACGAACAGCGCGGTGATCAGCCGCCGGATCTTCTGGCCCCTGGTGCGTGGGGTGCGGGATTCGTCGTCGGCGAGGCGTGCGGCCTGTGCTCGCCGCGCCGCGCCTTTGCGCGGCTGCTCACGTACAAGCGGGTCCTTGAATCCGGCGATCGAGGTGTACGGCGCGTCCGCATCGGAACGCCGGCGCCCACCCTCGGAGGCCACGACCATCTCCTTCCGGAGCGACGGAAGAACTCACCTGCAACCGACTCCGGTGACTCTACCCGCCGGGGACCGTGGAACCCGGGAGGAGCGCGTGGGGGCGGCGAACGCGCCGCCCCGCACCCGATCAGCTCTTCACGCCACCGGCGGTCAGACCGGAGATGATGCGGCGCTGGAACACCAGCACCATGATCACCAGCGGCACCGTGACGATCACGCCGGCCGCCATGATCGCCGCGTACGGCTGCACCAGCGGATCGTTGCCGGAGAACTGGGCGATCGCGACCGTGACCGGCCTGGTCTTCTCCCCGGACAGCAGCCGGGCGAGCAGGTACTCGTTGATCGAGGCGATGAACGCCAGGATCGCGGTGGTGAACACCGCGGGCGCCGCCAGCGGCAGCATGATCAGCCGGAACGCCTGCGCCTTGGTCGCGCCGTCGATGCGCGCGGCTTCTTCCAGCTCCCAGGGCAGTTCGGCGAAGAACGAGGCCAGGATGTAGACCGTCATCGGCAGCACGAAGGAGATGTTCGGAATGATCATCGCCTGGTACTCGCCGATCCAGCCCAGATCGGTGAACAGCTGGAACAGCGGCGTCACCAGCACGACCGCGGGGAACATCGAGGCCGACAGGATCAGCCCCGAGATCAGGTACTTGCCCGCGAACGCCATCCTGGCCAGCGCGTACGCGGCGAGCACACCGAGTGCCAGCGCGACCGCGGTGGTCACCGAACCGATGATCACGCTGTTGAGCAGCGCCTGGCCGAAGTTGTTGCCGCGACTGGTGTCGAAGGCGTTGCGGAAGTTGTCCAGCGTCACGTGGGTCGGCCACGGCGTGCTGTCGAAGGTGTAGGCCTGATCGCGGAACGCGACGACCGTCATCCAGTAGAACGGCCCAAGGCCCCACACCAGCACGATCAGCACACCGAGGTACATCCGCACGGTGCCGATCCGCTTGCGCCACGACACCGGCTGCACCGGCGCCTCCGCGCGCTCGACGGGCGCCTCTTTCGTCATCGACATGCTCATCAGTTCGCCTTCCGCTGTTCTTCCTGCGTGCGAACGGCGTTGGCGCCCAGCACCTTCACCAGCACGAACGCGATCGCGAAGACGAGCAGGAAGGTGATCGTCGAGAGCGCTGCGGCGCTGTTGGGGCCCTGGCGCACCTGTTCGACCACCAGGATCGACAGGGTGTTCGTCGCGGGGTTACCCAGCGTCATGATCGCGGGCAGGTCGTACATGCGCAGCGCGTCCATCGTGCGGAACAGCACCGCGACCAGCAGCGCCGGCTTGAGCAGCGGCAGCGTGATGTGCACGAACCGCTGCCAGGCCGACGCGCCGTCGACCTTGGCGGCCTCGTACACGTCGGCCGGAATGACCTGCAGGCCCGCCAGAATCAGCAGCGCCATGAACGGGGTCGTCTTCCAGACGTCGGCCGCGATGACCGCGAACCGCGACGCCCAGACGTCGGAGGTCCACAGGATGTGGGTGCCGAGCACCCGGTTCACCACGCCGTCGTACTGGAACATGAACTCCCACAGGCGCGCCGTGACGGCGGTGGGGATGGCCCACGGGATCAGCACCGCCGCGCGCAGCAGGGCCCGGCCACGGAAGGTCTTGCCCATCACGATGGCCATGCCGAGACCGAGGATCGCCTCCAGCGACACGGTCACCACCGTGAAGAACAGGGTGACCCCGACCGCGGACCAGAACTGGGAGCCGAGCGTGCCGGTGGGGCACGACACCGTGCCCATGAGCGAGTTGCACTGCTGCAGCAGCCAGTGCGTGTAGTTGCTCAGCCCGGCGCTGCCGCCCTCGACGAACATGCCGGTGGCCGGGTCGATCCCGGCGTCCTTCTGGAAGGACATGAAGATCGCCTGGACCACCGGATATCCGATGACCACGGCCAGCGCGACGAGCACCGGCGTGACGAAGAGCCACGCCTTGCCGGATCGTCGCAGTTCCAGCGCTAGCCCGCGCTGCTTGGCTCCCGAAGGATCCGACACCGTTACTACTCTCCTACGGTCTGGTCGGGTCCGCTGCGCGCTCCGCTACGAACCGGCGGTCTCGATGCCCTTTTGCATGCCGGCGACGGCGTCGTCGACGGACTTCGTGCCGTTCAGAGCAGCATAGGCGTTGTCCTGGATGGCCTTCGACACCGCGGGATAGAACGGGGTGACCGGACGCGGCACCGCGCTGGCGATGGATTCCTTCAGCGCGGGCAGGTACGGCATCTTCGCGATCAGGGCCGGGTCGTCGTAGAGCGAGGCGCGCACCGACGGCAGCGCGCCCGAGGCGATGATCTGCTGGGCCTCTTCGCTGATCAGGTAGCGCACGAAATCGGCCGCGGTGGCCTTGTTCTTGGAGAACGCGCTGATCGCGGCGTTGTAGCCACCGAGGGTCGAGGCGCCGATGCCGGTGTTGCCTGGCAGCGGGGCGACGCCGAACTTGTCCTTCACCGAGGAGGTGTCGGCATTGGCCTGGGCGTACAGGTACGGCCAGTTGCGCAGGAACAGCAGCTTGCCGGACTCGAACGCGCTGGCGCTCTCGCCTTCCTTGAAGGTGATGGCTTCCTTGGGGATGTCACCGTTCTTGTAGGCGTCGACGAGGACCTTCAGGCCCGCCTTCGACTCCGGGCTGTTCACGGTCGGGGTCTTGCCGTCGGCGCCGACGAAGCTGCCGCCGAAGGCGTTGATGACCTCGGAGGTGTTCACGGTCAGGCCCTCGTAGGGGGCGAGCTGACCGGCGTAGCAGCCGATGTTGTTGTCGCGGGCAACCTGGCACTGACCGAGCATCTCGCTCCAGGTCCGCGGGGCGGTGGGGACCAGGTCCTTGCGGTAGTACAGCAGGCCGCCGTTGGTGTTGCGCGGGGCCGCGTACAGGGTGCCGTTGTAGGTGGCGCTGGCGACGGTCGGCGCGAGCAGCGGCGCGGTGTCGATGGCGAAGGTGTCCTTGAGCGGCTGGATCCAGCCCTTCGCGGCGAATTCCGCTGTCCACGGCACATCGAGGGCGACGACGTCGTAGCCGTCCTGCTTGGCGCGGAAGTGCTCGGCGAGGTCGTCGTGCTGCTGGTTGGCGTCGGCCGACTGCTCCTTGAACGTCACCTGCTCGTTCGGGTGCGCGGCGTTCCACCGGTCGATGAGCTGCTTGACCACACCGGTTTCGGTGGTGTCCTTACCCTCGACGTAGGTGATCGGGCCGCGGCCCGTCAGGTTCTGGTCGAGCGCGTTGCCTCCGTTGTCGCTGGAGCAGGCACTGGCGAACGATGCGGTAAGCAACGCAATCGAGGCAGCAGCCATCGTCGCTCTCGGGACAAACTTCAAGGCCATCGCAGACACTCCAGGGTCGAGACGTGAGCAGCAGCACACCCGTGCGGTGCACAAGGCAACATACATGGTGGCGGGTCCTCGCGTCCGATCGTCCTGTCCATTCAGCTACTTTCCGGTCAGTTCACTGTCGGTGTGGTGCCCTACCCTCGACGGGGTGACCAGCCCATCGCCGTCGACGCCCGACCGGATGCTCACCCGGATCGGCGGTTTGCTGCGCAAGGCCGAGGCCACCGACAATGAACACGAGGCCGAGGCTTTTCTCGCCGCGGCCCAGCGGCTGGCCACGAAGTCCTCGATCGATCTCGCGGTAGCCCGCTCCCACGTCGCCGACCGTGAGCGCAGGTCGGCACCGGTGCAGCGGATCATCCCGATCGGCGAACCAGGTCGAAAAGGACTGCGCACCTACGTCCAGCTGTTCGTCGCGATCGCCACGGCCAACGATGTGCGCTGCGATGTCGCCCGCAGCTCCGCCCAGGTGTACGCCTACGGTTTCACCGCCGACATCGACGCCTGCGAAGCCTTGTACGCGAGCCTGCTGATCCAGATGGTTCGTGCCTCGGATCACTACATCAAATCCGGCGCGTACCGGGAGGCGACGGTCGTCAAGATCGTCGCGGAGAAGCGCTTCGGGCGCACTGTGCGCCGCAAGGTCGAAGCGCCGGTGGCCGGGGTGACCGCGCGGCTGAATTTCCAGATGGCCTTCGCCGCCCGCGTCGGCGCGCGCCTGGCGGAGGTGAAGGCCGAGGTCGTTGCTGAGGAGACCCCGGCCGAGTCGACAGGTACCGCACTGGCCCTGCGCGACAAGGAAGTCGCCCTCACCGACTTCTACACGGCCACCTCGGAGGCCCGCGGTACCTGGCGCGGACCCCAGACCTCCACCGGCCACTCGGCGGCAGCCCGGCGCGCGGGTGATCGGGCCGGGCGCACCGCCCGGCTCGGAACGTCGCCGGAATTACCCGCCGCGCGGGCGAAAATCACGGGGCGATGAGACCGGACGGCGATGCGCCGGTACAGGCTCGGCGAATAGCCCGGGCCGCCCGCAGCGCGGGTGAAACTCACGGGCTGATGCGAGCGCACGGCGAGGGCGATGCGCCGGGACAAGCTCGGCGGACAGCCGAAACCGCACGACTGTGGGTATCTGCATCGGCCGCGTTCTCGGTAGGGCGGGCGCGAACGACCGGATCGACAGCTGAGCGACCTTCTGCGCGGTGCCTTGTGCGGGTGCGTGCCGCCGAGCACCGGAGTCGGAGGAGTATGTGCGGGCCGAGGGCGGCGACCGGAGCGTGCTGTGGCGTCGGGTGATCCGCACCGCCGCCGAGATTCCCAGCGGGCCAAGGTCTATGACGCGGAGCAATTGGTACGCGGGGTGTTCGATCGGGCGCAGGAGTTCGGGCATCGCACCGTCGACGTCTACGGTTCACAGCTCACGCTGCCCGTCGAGCGTCGCTTCGCGTCAGTAGAGTCGGTGCAGTCCTACGTGGACAAGGTCCTGGCGCTGAACTGGGTACGCGCGCAATGGGAAAGGGCCGGATCGCCGGTTCGGGTGCGCGCGCGAGCCGGGGCATCGGCCGCCCACTACGAACCGGCCGACGCGGTGCTGGCCGTTCCGCTGCACACCGGGGCGACGGCATGGGCGTTGCGCGAGCTGGTGGTGTTGCACGAACTCGCCCATCACCTCGCACCCGCCGACGAGGCGGCGCACGGCCCCGAATTCTGTACTCGCTATGTCGAATTGGTCGACGGCGTGATCGGCCCCGAAGCTGCCCTGCTGATCCGGACGACGTTCGCCGGGTGCGGTATTCGTTTCAATTGACCGGTAAGGTCCGGCATTTTCGTGCAGTTCGGCGCTACGCAGTCAGTATTTCGACCGAAGCCGAGCGAATTGCACGAATATGCCGGACCCGAGCGCCGATCAGTCCTCGGCGACCTGCACGTCGACCGCGATATTGCCGCGGGTCGCGTTGGAGTACGGGCACACCTGGTGCGCGGCCTCGGCCAGCGCCTGCGCGTCCTCACGCGACAGGTGCGGCAGCGTGACCTCGAGGGTGACGGCCAGCTGGAATCCGCCGTTGTCGTTCGGGCCGATCGAAACCTGCGCGCCGACAGCGGAATCCGCGATATCCGCGCCCGCCTTCTTGCCGACCAGGCGCAGCGCCGAGTGGAAGCAGGCGGCGTAACCGGCCGCGAACAGCTGCTCGGGGTTGGTGCCCGCACCGTCGCCGCCCAACTCCTTCGGCGGGGCGAGCACGACGTCGAGCTTGCCGTCGGTGGTGCGCGCGGTGCCGGTGCGGCCTTCGCCGCTGGCCAGGGCTTCGGCGGTGTAGAGGACCTGCATGGGAGCTCTCATTTCTCTGTGAGGGAATCGGTGAGTTTGCGCAGTAGTCCGCGCAGTGCGGTGATCTCGTCGACGGACAGTCCCGCGATCTCGGCCATCTCGGCCGGAATCCTGCACGCCTCGGCGCGCAGCGACCGCCCGTGTCCGGTGAGCACGATGTCGACCCGGCGTTCGTCCTCGGCCGCCCGCCGACGTTCGACGAACCCGGTCGCCTCCAGCCGCTTGAGCAGCGGAGACAACGTTCCCGAGTCGAGGTCGAGCGCTTTGCCGAGCTCGCCGACACTGCGCCCGTCGTGTTCCCACAACGCGAGCATCACCAGATATTGCGGATACGTGAGCCCGAGCTGTTCCAGCTTCGGGCGATAGACCGCCGTCATCGCCCGCGAAGCCGCGTACAGCGGGAAACACAGCTGTTCGTCGAGGGTGAGTCCGTCGGTCATGAGAACAATGTAGCCCACAATTAAGTTGTGCACAACCAATCAGTGGAACACGATGGCGAGAAACCCCGAGACATAGGCGAGCGCGAAGAGCACCGGCACCCACTGCTCGATATGGGACAGCGGCAAAAACCGCGCCCGATCCCGGCCTTCACCGAGGGCCCACCATTCGGCCTTCCAGAAGGGCGAGGCGGGCAGCCGCTCCTCGAGCGCCCCGATCACCTGGAACTTGGCGCAGTTCAGCAACCGGTAGCTACGGACCAGATAGAACCAGGCGACGCACTGGCCCAGGAGAGCGATCAGCGGAATCACCAGCCACACCGCCGTATCGGGCGGCGGTGACTTCCCGAAGAGGGGGACGAAGGCGAAGATGCTTGTGTTGAGGGTCAGGAAGAAGGAATTCGCCAGGCCACGCCGGGCGCTCACGCGGTCGGTCATCTCCACATAGAGGCGGTACTGCTCGAGCACCGCATTGTCATAAGCGGCGGTCTGGCCTTCTGGGACTCGACTTTCCGGCGACTCGTTCCACAGCCGGTTACTGAGCTCGGATCGTTGATCGTTGTGGGTCACCGTCCACCTCCGGAGGTGTGGTGTGGCCGATCGGGCGTTCGGTCGCTGCTGGGGTGCGGCCGTGGTGTCTGTTCGTGTCGGCGGTGAAAACCGCTGGGCCGACCAGGTTTCGGACCTACTTCGCGTATCGGCATGTCGTGTCCCAGTCGGAGGGTAGGTAGGACTGCACCTCGGCGAGGGTGACGTAGGGAGTGGCGAGCTCACACGCCTTGTCCGCGTCCCAGAGTCGGTCCCACAGCCGGATGGTCCGGTCCTCGCTCGCGGTGGCCAGCTGAGAACCGTCCGGACTGAAGGCCACCGAGAACACACCATCGGTGTGACCGGTGAGCGGAGCACCGATCGCGCGACCGGTGGCTAGGTCCCATAGCCGAACGGTCTGGTCGCTGCCTGCCGAAGCCAGCAGAATTCCGTCCGGCCGGAACGCGACAGTATTCACACCGTCGGTGTGGCCGGTGAGTGGAGGCCGGGTGGGTTGTCTGGTGCGCGGGTCCCACAGCTTCACGGTGCGTTGGGAGCCCGCGGTCGCCAGTCGAGTGCCGTCCGGGCTGAAGGCGACCGCGGCGAACACCTCTGTGCGCTCGGTGACTGGTTCGCCGACCGGCCGGTCGGCGGTGAGATCCCACAGTCGCATGGGCTGCGGAGCCTTGCTGGTGGAAGCCAGCCGGGTGCCGTCCGGGCTGAACGCCACCGAGTACACCGGGCCGAAGTGGCCTCCAAGTGGTTTGCCGATCAGCTGACCAGTGCTGACGTCCCACAGGCGCACCGTCTTGTCATCGCCCGCGGTGGCCAGCCGGGTGCCGTCCGGACTGAACGCGACATCGAAAACCCCGCTGGTGTGACCGACGAGAGGTGGGCCGGTGGATTGCCCGGTGGTGGGATTCCACAGCCGTACGGTGCGATCCGCGCCTGTGGTGGCCAATAGGGTGCTGTCCGGGCTGAAGGCCAACGCGCTCACCGCGCCGGTGTGGCCGGTGAGCGGTTCGCCGACCGGGCCACCGGTGCGCGGGTCCCACAACCACACGCTGCCGTCCGTGCCGCTGGATGCCAACAGGGCCCCGTTCGGGCTGAACGCCACATCGGTCACCAGTCCGGTGTGGCCGGTGAGCGGTTTGCTGACCGACCCATCGGAGATGAGGTTCCACAACCGCATGGTTGCGTCGTCGCTGGTGGTGGCCAGCCGCCTGCCATCCGGGCTGAACGCCACCGCCTTCACCTCACCGGTGTGGCCTGTCAGAGGTTCGCCGGCCTGTTTACCGGTGGTCGGGTCCCACAATCGCACGGTCGTGTCGATGCCCCCGGTGGCGAGCCGGGTACCGTCCGGGCTGAAAGCCACCGAAAGCACCGTGTCGGTGTGGCCGGTGAGAGGTTCGCCGATGGGCAGGCCGGTGGTGGGATCCCATAGTCGCACGGTGTCGTCCGCGCCGGTGGTGGCCAGCCGGGTGCCGTCCGGGCTGAAGGTCACGTCGGCTACCCAATCCGTATGGCCGACCAGATCGGAACCGACCTGCGCGCCTGTCGACGGATTCCACAGCCGCACGGTTCGATCGGCATCGGCGGTGGCCAGCAGCGTGCCGTCCGGGCTGAATGCCACGGCGCACACGACCTCGGGGTCGGCGGTGATCGACTCGCCGATCGGCGCGCCGGTCGTGGGGTTCCACAGCCGCACGGTGCCGTCCTTGCTGCTGGAGGCCAGCAGAGTGCCGTTCGGGCTGAACGCCACGTCGTTCACCAGGTCGGTGTGGCCGGTGAGTGGTTCGCCGATCTGCTGACCGGTCGCCGCGTCCCACAGCCGCACGGCTCGATCCTCCCCTCCGGTGGCCAGCCGGGTGCCGTCGGGACTGAAAGCTACCGCGAATACCTCGTCCGGGTCGGCGACGATCGGTTCGCCGATCTGCTTGCCGGTCGCCGGGTCCCACAGCCGCACCGTCGCATCACTGCTCCCGGTGGCGATCCGGCTGCCGTTCGGGCTGAACGCCACGTCGTACACCCAGTCGACGTGGCCGGTGACCGGTGGGAGGGCGGGCTGTCCCGGGCTTCGGCCGAAGGCGATGCGGGCGTTGACCATAGCGCTGGTGGACTGCCACAGGGGCACCGGTGTCGCCCGGCTGCTCTCCGCGGCGAGCGCGAGCGCGAGCGCGGAATTGCCGGTGGCGGCATCACGCGACGCGGCGGCCAGAGCCAGGGCGACGGCCTCGTTGCGTTGGCGTATCGCCTCTCGCTGTTTGACGACGGCGATCGTGGCCGCGGCGACCGCGAGCACGGTCAGCACGACCAGCCCGATGACCGCGGCCCGCCGCAACCGCCGGAAGCGCCGCTGCTCCCGCAGATCCTCACCGGCCAGCTCTGATTTCGGCTTGCCGTGGATCGGTGCGGCCAGGTCGGTGACTTTCTCCCGGAACAGCGGCGCGCGTGGATCCCACGGCGCGTCCGCGCTGACGTCGACGTAGAACGGTTCGGTGGGCAGCACCCCCGGCTCGGTGAGCGCCGGCAGCGCGACATCGGAACGATCCGGATCGAACCGTCCGGTGGCTTCGTCCCAGCGCAGATGCCCGTCGGCCACCACGAACAGCAGCTCATCCGCACCCCGCCGCCGCAGCCAGTGGGCGACTTCCTTGTCGACCCAGCGCGAGGCGGCGGCCTGCGGGGAGAGGACGACGATCAGATACCGGGCGCGGTCCATCGCTTCGGCGACCTTGCCCCACAGGTCGGGGCTGGCGGTCAGATCGGTGGCATCCCGGAACACCCGCAGCGCGCGCAGCTGACCCACACGCCTGCCGATGCGGTGCAGACCGGACTGGATTCCCGCCGCGACCGGGCGATCGTGGTGGGTATAGGAAATAAAGGCGTCGTAGGTGAACGCCGCCCCCTGCGCGTGAGTCAACCGTCCCGGGGCGGCATCGGCCTGCACGGACATGGGCTCATCTCCACGAAAAGGCTCATGAACTGGACTTTCTGAGCCTCCCGCTTCGGCGCGCGGATATCGCGGGTAGTCCACTACTCGGCTTCGCGAGAGATGGCCGGCCCGCGGTCGACCGGCTACCAACTCGGGCAGGCAGCCACCGAGCCACCAAATTCAGCGGCGCGGAATCAGCCCGTGTCGAGCAACGCTCCGACCGGCTCGCGGCGCCGCGACGACCACTCGGTGGCGAGGTTCAGCGTCGCGGTATCAGTCCGCGTCGAGCAGTGCGCTGACCCGCTCGTACCGCCGCAACCACCACTCGGTCCGCTGCGGATCGGGATGCCGGTACTTGTCGAGCAACGCAGGGTCCGGTTCCGGCGCGATCGTCGGAACCTCGAGCCACCCGTTCACCGGCATCAGCGATTCGGCGACAAGATCGCCCTCGAACAGTGCGAGAGTCCCCAGTCCACAGGCGAATTCGAGCTGCGGCAGTGCGCCTGCCAACGCGATCTGGGCGGCCAGCCCGACACTCGTCTCCAACGCCGACGACACCACGGTCGGCAGCCCGGCCGCCTCGGCAACGGCCAACGCCCGCCGAACCCCGCCCAGCGGAGTGCATTTCAGCACCGCGACATCAGCGGCCCCCGCCACCGCGACCCGCAGCGGATCCTCCGCCCGCCGAATCGACTCGTCCGCCGCGATCGGCACCGAAACCCGCCGCCGCACCTCGGCCAATTCCTCGACCGTCCGGCACGGCTGCTCGACATACTCCAATCCACCGGCAGCCCGGTCGATCTCGCCGATATGCCGAACCGCGGTCTCCACATCCCACACCGCATTGGCATCCACCCGAACCGCCCCATCGGCCCCGATGGCCTCCCGCACCGCAGCCACCCGTGCCAGATCCTCACTCAACGACCCGGGATGATCGGCCACCTTCACTTTCGCTGTCGCACAACCCGACTCACGCACAATCCGCCCAGCCCGCTCGGCATCGACAGCGGGCACGGTGCAATTCACCGGCACCCGATCCCGCACCGGCGCAGGCCACCCCACCGTCGCCTGCTCCACCGCCGTAGCCAACCACCCCGCCGCCTCCCGATCGTCATACTCGGGAAACGCACAGAACTCCCCCCACCCCAACGGCCCCCGAATCAACATCCCCTCACGCACAGTGATCCCCCGAAACCGCGTACGCAGCGGAATCGCATAAACGAACGTGTCGGCGCCCACCCCGCGATCGTAGAGGTCGCCTACACCGAGCCGGATCAGTCGATGCCGAACCGCCCGTGACGGCGCTGACCTCAGCGCCGTCACGGGGGTGAGGTCAGAGGCGTTCGATGATGGTGGCGTTGGCGAGGCCGCCCGCTTCGCACATGGTTTGCAGGCCGTAGCGGGCGCCGCGCTGGTGGAGGGCGTGGACGAGGGTGGTGGTGAGGCGGGCGCCGGAGGCGCCGAGGGGGTGGCCGAGGGCGATGGCGCCGCCGTTGACGTTGACTTTGCTCAGGTCGGCGCCGGTTTCCTCGGCCCAGGCCAGGACGACCGGCGAGAAGGCCTCGTTGATCTCGATCAGATCGATGTCGTCGAGTCGCAGGCCTGCCCGGCGCAGGACCTTCTCGGTGGCGGGGATGACCGCGGTGAGCATGAGCAGCGGGTCGTCGCCGGCGACGGCGAAGCTGTGCAGCCGGGCCAATGGGCGCAGGCCGAGCTGGGCGGCGCGTTCGCCGGACATGATGAGCACCGCGGCGCTGCCGTCGCTGACCTGACTGGCCGAGGCCGCCGTGATCTCCCAGCCGATCTGCGGGAAACGGGCCGCCATGGCCGGGTCGTAGTAGGCGGGCTTCAGCTTGCCGAGCGTCTCCAGGGTGGAACCGACCCGGATGCCCTCATCGGTGGCCAATCCGTTCAGCGCCGCGAGCTCGGCCGCGAAGAGCCCGTCTTTGGTTGCGCGGGCGGCCTTTTCGTGGCTGCCGAGCGCGAACTCGTCGAGCTGGGTGCGGGTCAGTCCCCACTTGGCGGCGATGAGTTCGGCGCTGATGCCCTGGGGCACAAGCTCATCCGGGTACCGCTCGGCGAACGCGACGCCGGACAGGTCGGTGGCCCCGATCAGGTTGGCGCCCATGGGAACCCGGCCCATCGACTCCACACCGGCCGCGACGACGATGTCGTACGCACCCGCGATCACCCCCTGCGCGGCGAAGTGAATGGCCTGCTGACTGCTCCCGCACTGCCGGTCGACAGTGGTGGCCGGCACCGATTCGGGATACCCGGCCGCCAGCGCGGCCCGCCGGGTCATGTTCGAACCCTGCTCGCCGACCTGGGTGACGATGCCGCCGATCACGTCGTCGACCAGGGCCGGGTCGATGCCGCTGCGCTCGATCACCGCGCGCAGGCTGTGCGCGAGCAGGTCGACGGGGTGGACGTCGTGGAGTGCGCCGTTCGGTTTGCCCCTGCCGATGGGGGTGCGTACCGCTTCGACGATGACCGCGTCTCGCATGGGAGTCCTCTTTCGACGGTGAGCCGACTCTGGCTCTATCCAACAATAGTCAGCGTAGGCGCTAACTATCATCTACTCAAGTCAGATGTGGGTATGATGTCGGTCATGGCAGCCGTGATGGAAGGACCCCTGGCCGATCTGAGCAGGTGGGATACCGCGGGCTGTTCCATTGCCAGAGCCATGGACCTGATCGGCACCCGCTCGGCGATGCTCATCCTGCGCGAGGCCTACTACGGCACCACCCGCTTCGACGGCTTCGCCCGCCGCGTCGGCATCACCGATGCCGCCGCGGCAGGCCAGCTCCGCAAGCTCACCGCGGCAGGCCTCCTGGAAAAGCGCCCCTACCAGGAAGAGGGCAAGCGCACCCGCAACGAATACGTCCTCACCGAGATGGGCCGCGACCTGCTCCCCGCGGTCGTCGCGCTCTGGCAGTGGGGCGACACCTACCTGCAACCCGGCCCGCCGCCGCTGCTGCGCGTCGACGCCGAGACCGGCGAGCCGGTCCGGGTCGAGTTGCGCAGCGCCGACGGGACCGAGGTCGAACTCGAGCGGCTGGCGGTCCGGGTCAACCAGGACTATCTACGCGCCCGCAAGGCGGCGAAGCGCGAGCAGTGACCCGGCTCAGGCGCTGAAAACGCCTATGTTCACATCCTCGGTGCCCAGTGCCTGGAACAGGCTCACCCAGAGCAGAACCATCGGCTCGGTGCTGCGTGCGGTGTGGAGCGGGCCGAGATCGATGAGTTGATCGGGGGCCCAGCCGAACGCGGTGAGCAGCTCGGTGACCGTCTTCTTGGCGTCGGCATCGTCGCCGCTGAGGAAGATGCTGTGTCTGCCGGGGATCCGCGCCGGATCGACCATCACCTGATTGTTGGTGGTGTTGAGCGTCTTCACGACGAACGCGTCGGGGAAGGCGGCCTGCAGCGACTCGGCGACGCTGCCCTCCTCGGGCACAACGAGTTTCGGTGGGAAGCCGTGCGAGAAGTCGAGCGGATTCGACACGTCGACGACGACCTTGCCGCGCAGATTCTCCGCACCGGCCGCGGTCAGCGCAGCCAGCGAGACAGTGCCCGACGTGGCGTTGACGATCAGCTCGGCCGCGGCCGCCGCGTCGGCGAAAGTGCCGTGGGCGCCCCCGGTTTCGGCGGCCCAGGCGGTGGCGTCGGCATTGTCGGCCGTGCGCGACCCCATCGTCACCGGGTACCCGATCTCGACCAGCTTGCTCGCCAGCCGACGGCCGACCTGCCCTGTGCCGAGTACTGCTACGCGCATTCCGCTACCCCGTCTCCGAGAAACCCCCGCCCGGCGAGCGCCGGGCCAGGTCAGCATAGGTTCAGGTGAGAGGCCTTGCCGAGCGACTATGCGCAGAGCAGAATCGGGCCGGCGACACCGGGTCGCCGGCCCATCCCGGTCAGCGCAGCCTGCGACCGTCCGCGGCGCCGAAGAAGTACACGTGCTCGGGATCGACGGTCAGCCGCAGCAGCTCGCCCTTGGCCGGCGGATTACGCCAATCCACCCGCGCCACAATCGTTTCCCCGGTCTGCCCGTTCGCGCCGTCGGAGGCCGCGCGACCGTAGACATAGGCGTCGGAGCCGAGCTCCTCGACCACGTCGACCTCCATCCGGAGACCGCCGTCGCCCACCTCGAGGTGCTCGGGACGGATACCGAGCACGACAGTGCCCTCGCCCGCGTCGGCCACCGCGCGCGGCACCGGCACCGGGTAGCCGCCGATGGTGACGGTGCCGTCGGCGACGGGCAGCGTGAACAGGTTCATCGCGGGCGAGCCCATGAACCCGGCGACGAACATGTTCGCCGGATCGCGGTAGAGGTCACGCGGGGACGCGCACTGCTGCAGCAGGCCGTCCTTGAGCACGGCGACGCGGTCACCCATCGTCATCGCCTCGACCTGGTCGTGGGTGACGTAGACGGTGGTGGTGCCGAGCCGGCGCTGCAGCTGGGCGATCTGGGTACGGGTCTGCACGCGCAGCTTGGCGTCGAGGTTCGACAGCGGCTCGTCCATCAGGAACACCTGCGGCTGGCGCACGATCGCGCGGCCCATCGCCACGCGCTGACGCTGACCACCGGACAGCGCCTTGGGCTTGCGGTCCAGGTACTGCTCGAGGTCGAGCAGCTTGGCCGCGGCCAGCACCCGCTCGTCGCGTTCGGCCTTGGACACCTTGGCCAGCTTCAGCGCGAAGCCCATGTTCTCCGCGACCGACATGTGCGGGTAGAGGGCGTAGTTCTGGAACACCATCGCGATATCGCGATCCTTGGGCTCGGCATGGGTGACGTCGTTGTCGCCGATCAGAATGCGTCCGCCGTTGACCTCTTCGAGGCCGGCCAGCATCCGCAGCGAGGTGGACTTGCCGCAACCGGAGGGGCCGACGAGGACCAGGAATTCGCCGTCGGCGATCTCCAGATCGAGTGCGTCGACGGCCGGTGTGGTCGCACCGGCGTAGAGCCTGGTGGCGCGGTCGAAGGTCACGGTAGCCATGCGTAGATCAACATCCCATCCCGGCAGGAACGTGCCGGACGATCCGAGTACAGGGTCGCAGGGATCGTAGCGGCCGGCGAGAGGCCGCGCCGGATTCCGGGTAGCCTCGGTCGCGGAGCCCACCCGAGTGCGGAGGAGCACGGTATGAGTCGTCCAGTTCGTATCGGAGTCCAGCTTCAGCCACAGCACGCGCCCGAGTACGCGCTCATCCGCGACGCGGTGCTGCGTGCCGAGGACGCCGGCGTCGACATCGTCTTCAATTGGGACCATTTCTACCCGCTCACCGGCGACCCGGTCGGCGCGCATTTCGAATGCTGGACCATGCTCGGCGCCTGGGCCGAACAGACCGAGCGGGTCGAGATCGGCGCGCTGGTCACCGGCGGCGGCTACCGCAATCCCGACCTGCTCGCCGACATGGCCCGCACGGTCGACCACATCAGCGACGGCAGGCTCATCCTCAGCATCGGCGCAGGCTGGTTCCAGCATGACTACGACGAGTACGGCTACGAGTTCGGCACGCCGGGCACCCGGCTGAATCTGCTCAAGGACAACCTGCCCCGGATCAAAGCCAGGCTCGCGAAGCTGAATCCGGCGCCGGTCAGGGAGATCCCGATCCTCATCGGCGGCGGCGGCGAACGCAAGACGCTGCGGCTGGTCGCCGAGTACGCCGACATCTGGCACTCCTTCGCCGCCCTCGACGCGCTGACGCACAAGAACAAGGTCCTCGCCGAGCACGCGGCGGCCGTCGGCGCCGACGCGACGCGCATCGAACGGTCGGTTCCGTGGCCTGGCCGGGCGAAAGCTGACGCGTTGCACGCGGCCGGCGTCACCCTGTTCACCGTGGGCGTTTCCGGTCCCGACTACGACCTCACCACGGTCAAGCGGGCGATCGAGTGGCGCGACGACGTGAACCCCGAGTCGCTCGAAGGCCTCGCCTGACCAGGCGATCCGTGTCGCCGACAGGCGCGTAACCATCACTGTGCGAGGTTGCGGCTAGGGTTTATCGCCATGGCTGGTGTGCGTGCTGTGCGAACCAAGGCGCGGATCGCCGCGTTGTTGCTGCTTGTCGGCGTGGCCGCGACCGGGTGTGGGGGCGGGGACGGCGAAACGGCGACGCGGGATCTGTGTTCCCCACCGGGCCAGAGTGCCGCCTCGGCAGCGCCGAACAATCTCGCCTCCTCGGAGACCGCGGGCACCGACCGGTACACGACGCAGACCACCGCGCCGGTCGAGTCGATCGACACGAGCAAGCTCGGCCTGCTCAACCCGGGCACGCTGAGCGTCGGCACGCTGTCGGACGCGCCGCCGAGTATCTGCGTGAACGGGCAGGGCACGTTCACCGGTTTCGACAACGAGCTGCTGAAGGCGATCGCGGCGAAACTCGGCCTGCGAGTCGAGTTCTCGGGCACCGAGTTCGCCGGTCTGCTCGCCCAGGTGTCGGGCAAGCGGTTCGACGTCGGGTCGTCCAACATCACCACCACCGACGCCCGCCGAGAGCTGGTCGGGTTCACCAACGGCTACGACTTCGGCTACTTCTCGCTGGTCGTGCCGCAGGGTAGCGCCATCAAGGGCTTCGGCGACCTGAACGCGAGCACCCGCATCGCGGTCGTGCAGGGCACGGTGCAGGACGAGTTCGTGGTGAACCAGCTGCGGCTGGATCCGGTGAAGTTCCCCGACTACAACACCGCCTACGCGAATCTGAAGTCCGGTCAGGTCGACGCCTGGGTCGCGCCGTCGGCGCAGGCCGAGGGCGCGATCAAGCCCGGTGACGGAATCGTGGTGTCGGAGAACACCTTCAGCCTGGACAACTTCGTCGGCTACGCCGTCGCCAAGAACAACCAGCCGCTCATCGACGCGCTGAACTCCGGTCTGGACGCGGTGATCGCCGACGGCACCTACGCGAGCCTCTACGCCGACTGGGTGCCGCGCGAACTGCCGCCCGGCTGGAAGCCCGGCTCCAAAGCGGCACCCGCGCCGCAACTTCCGGACTTCGCCGCGATCGCCGCCGAGAACCAGCCGGATACGACCGAGCAGGTGGCACAGAAGTCGACCTTGCAGCAGTTGAAAGACACGTTCTTCGACTGGTCGTTGTACAGCAAGGCCTTTCCCGATCTGATCAAGACCGGCCTGCCGAATACGCTGATCCTGGCGGTGGTCTCCGGCGTGCTCGGCACCGTGCTCGGCATGCTCCTCGCGGTGATGGGCATTTCCCGCACGCGCTGGCTGCGCTGGCCCGCCCGCGTCTACACCGACATCTTCCGCGGCCTGCCCGCCGTCGTGATCATCCTGCTGATCGGCCTCGGCATCGGCCCGGTGGTCCGGAACCTGACCGGCGGCAATCCGTACTGGCTCGGCGCGGTCGCGCTGGCGCTGCTCGCGGCCGCCTATATCGGCGAGATCTTCCGCTCCGGTATCCAATCGGTCGAACCGGGCCAGCTCGAGGCCGCGCGCGCCATCGGTTTCGGCTACCGCCAGGCGATGACGCTGGTGGTGATCCCGCAGGGTGTGCGCCGGGTGCTGCCCGCGCTGATGAACCAGTTCATCGCGCTGATCAAGGACTCGTCGCTGATCTACTTCCTCGGCCTGCTCGCCTCCCAGCGCGAACTGTTCGCCGTCGGCCGCGACCTCAACGCCCAGACCGGCAATCTGTCCCCGCTGGTCGCGGCGGGCCTGATGTATCTGGTGCTGACCATCCCGCTCACCCACCTGGTGAACTACATCGACAGCCGGATGCGCACCGGAAAACCGACACCCGCCGACCCGATCGAGCAGGCCGTCATCACGGAAGGACGCGGCGCATGATCGGTCAGCGCCCGGAGGCGGCAGCTTGCGTAACCACGCAGGGCGCCCGAGCATGCGAAGGAGTCACAGCATGAGTGCATCGCTGACCGGTACCGGTCTGAACCTGACGCTGGGCAACAACCACATCCTGCGCGGCGTCGACATCCACGTCGAGGCTGGGCACGCCACGACTGTCATCGGCCCGTCCGGCTCGGGCAAGTCGACGCTGCTGCGGGTGCTCAACCGGCTGCACGAACCCGATTCCGGTGATGTGCTGCTCGACGGCAAGTCGGTGCTGCGCGCTGACCCCGACAAGCTGCGTCAGCGCATCGGCATGGTGTTCCAGCACTTCAACCTGTTCCCGCACAAGACCGTCGCCGACAACGTCGCGCTCGGCCCGCGCAAGCTGCGCGGCCTGTCCGCCGAGCAGGCGCGGGCGCTGGCGCTGGAACAGCTGGAGATCGTCGGCCTGGCCGACAAGGCCGATGCCAGGCCCGGCGCGCTGTCGGGCGGCCAGCAGCAGCGCGTCGCCATCGCCCGCGCGCTCGCCATGAAGCCGGAACTGATGTTCTTCGACGAGGCCACCTCGGCGCTCGACCCCGAACTGGTCAAGGGCGTGCTCGCGCTCATGGCCGACCTCGCCTCGGGCGGCATGTCGATGATCGTGGTGACCCACGAGATGGGCTTCGCCCGCAGCGTCTCCGACAGCGTCGTGTTCATGGATCAGGGCGTCGTCGTGGAGACCGGGACCCCCGACGCGCTGTTCGACGACGCCAAGACCCCGCGGCTGCGCCGCTTCCTCGATCAGGTCCTCTGACCAGGTCTTCGGGCCGGTCGGCGGGGTCGCAGCAACGCATGCGCAACTGTTAATGTCGGACATGCTCCAGCTGCAATCGACCGGTACGAGTACAGGGAGATCCGCATGACAACGGCACACGTAGAGCACCCCGAACACACCCACGTCCACGGCCCGACCTGCGGCCATGTCGCCGTCCCGCACGGGGATCACGTCGATTATGTCCACGACGGCCACCTGCACCGCGAACACGCGGGCCACTTCGACGAGTGCGAGGTTTCGGCACACGTCGAGTGCACCGCCCACGACCACGTCCACGGCCCCGGCTGCGGTCATGTCGCGGTTCCGCACGGGGATCACGTCGACTACATCCACGACGGCCACCGCCACGCGGCGCACGACGGTCACTTCGACGAACACTGATCATCTGATTCCACCCGGGGCGCGTGCCCGGGTGGATTTCGTTTCCCCGTAATACTTCTGGCTCGACGATCGATCATCTGCCCGGATACTGTCGGTGTCCTGGCGGCCAGTGGTATGTCTGCCGATTCACGAAATGGGAGTTTTCGGCAGATGAGAACATCGGTCAGGCGCGCGTTGGCCTTCGGTATCGCCGGCAGTGTGTTGGCGGCTTGCGTAGCCACCTTCGGCGCGGGCAACGGTCTGGCGGAGGGCCGTGATCCCATCATCGAGTCGAAGAAGCTGCTCGCCTCGCCGACCACGGCCGACGGATCGCACATCATCTCCAGCCGGGTCGATGATCGCAATCTGACCATGTTCGTCTTCTCCGCCGCGATGAACAAGGGCATCACGGTGCGGGTGCAGCGTCCCAAGGACGCGTCCGAGCCACGTCCGGTGCTGTACCTCCTCAACGGCGCGGGTGGCGGTGAGGACCGGGCGACCTGGTGGCAGAACACCGATATCGGCGACTTCCTCGCTACCAAGGACGTCAACGTGGTGATGCCGATCGGCGGCGCCTGGGCGTACTACACCGACTGGCAGCGCGACGACCCGGCGCTGGGCCGCAACAAGTGGCGCACCTTCCTGCTCGACGAGTTGCCGCCGCTGGTCGACCAGGCCTTGGGTACCAACGGAGTCAACGCCATCGCCGCCAACTCGATGACCGCGACGGCCGTCTTGCAGCTGGCGGAGGCCAGGCCGGGCTTCTACCAGTCCGTCGCCGGTTACAGCGGCTGCGCGCAGATCGCTGACCCGATCGGCAAGCAGTTCACCAAACTGGTGGTGGAAACCTACGGCGGCGGCGATGTCCGCAATATGTACGGTGCCGACGACGATCCGGCCTGGGCCGCCAACGACCCGGTCGTGCACGCCGAGAAACTGCGCGGCACCAGGTTGTTCGTCTCCGACGCTTCCGGTCTACCGGGTTCGCACGACCGCATCGACGACCCGTACATGATGAACCCGACACCGTTCGGTCTGGCGAACCAGCTCGTCGTCGGCGGCATCATCGAGGCCGCGGTCAACTGGTGCACGCGCAATCTCGAGGCCAAGCTGAGCGAGCTGCACATCCCGGCGACCTTCGACCGTCAAGCCACCGGCACCCACTCCTGGGGATACTGGCGCGACGCCTTCTACCGGTCCTGGCCGGTCCTCGCCGCGGGGCTCTGCCTGCCCGAATAGGTCAGTCGGTCACGGTGGCGAAGGCGGACCAGAGCAGCGGGGAGTTCTCCGGGGCCGGGTCGCTCCGCCATGCGGCCAGCTGTGCTCGTTGCCAGGTCAGCAGGGTGGGGATGGGTGTGGGTGAATCGTGGGCGGTGTCCACGGCGCAGACGGCGGCTTGCAGCGGGTAGGTCGTGGTGTCGGTGAGGGTGTGGAAGGCGTGGTCGGTGGGCAGCGGCCAGCGGGTCGCCGTCACCAGTTCGGCGCCGGCGGACAGCGCCGCGGTGGTGAGCCCGAGAGCTTCGGTGAAGCGCAGGTCGCCGCCGCTTTCGCAGGCGATGAGGGCGACGCGGCTCGGCATCGGCCACAGTGTTCGGCCCGGCACCGGCGAGGGGTCGATGGTGTAGGTGCCGAGCAGGAGGTCTTTGGCCGAGAGCGGGCGGTGCGTGCGATTCGGTGCCGCGAAGCCACGGGTGTCGGCGGTGCAGCTCAGGTGCAGCTCCGCGTGCTCGCTCTCGCCGGATTCCGGTGCGGGAGAGGTGACGTGGCCGACGTAGACGAGTCTGCTCGCGCCCGCTCTGAGTACCTCCGATAGCCAGGTGCGATCGGTATCGGTTCGGCGGAACAGGTCGACGGAATCGGCGACCGTGGGCACCACTCGGTCGCGATAATTCCGGAAGTGCTGGGCCACCAGGGTTT
Source organism: Nocardia sp. NPDC060259 (assembly GCF_042728775.1). Classification (NCBI taxonomy): domain Bacteria; kingdom Bacillati; phylum Actinomycetota; class Actinomycetes; order Mycobacteriales; family Nocardiaceae; genus Nocardia; species Nocardia sp. NPDC060259. The sequence continues at coordinate 88,244 of NZ_JBHXAY010000011.1, read as the reverse complement.
CCGCGCTTGGCCTGCCCAGTACGGAACCGAGCTCGGAGTCGGCTCTGAACCCGGGAACACGGGGATCGAGTACCGCTACGACCGGCAGCTCGCGAGTATCGCTCCAGCGGTGCACGATTCGCTCCGGCGAGTGGACCACCGACACCGGGGCGAGCAGGCTGACATCGGCGATATCGAGCAGCCGGATCTGTGGATCGGGCGCGATGATCTCCCACGGCACCTGCGCCAACCGCGGGGACGGCTGAATCCGCAGATGTGGCCGAACTCCGCGCTGCGACAGTTCGTAGAGCTGCACTGCCAATCCGTACGGCAGCAGGGTGCGTGACAGCGCTTGCGCCAGCCGGTTTTCCGCATCGGGTTCGGCGAGCGCGCCCGTGGTCAGCACCCGCCGCAGGTCATCGGGCCGCGACGGATTCGGCACCGCGTCGGCCAGCAGTCGCAACGTCGCCCGGACGTCGTCCTGGGGGACCATGCCCACCCCGCGCGCCAGCGCGTCGTCGGCCCAGCGCCAGGACACGTAGACATCGCCCGCGTCGGCCATTCGAATGAACGCGGTCGGTGCCTTGTGAGCTGGATCCGTGAACTCGTTCGCCGGCGGCGGTGTCATAGCGCGATCACCCGCTCGTCGCGGACGGGGCGACCGTAGCGCTGCTCCGCGTACGAGATGAACTCCGCGAGGACTATTCGGCCATCCGCTGCCAGTCGAGGTGGGGGAGCGACGGGGATTCCGGCCGCGGCGGCGACGTCGGCGAGTGCCGCGCCCAGTTGCAGTGCGGGAGTGGTGATCTGTTCGATGGGTGTGGGATCCGACAGCTGGAACTCGAGCGTGGGCGCGGTCGTCTCCGCGAATGCGGCGGGATCGAGAGTTGTGCCCGCGCAGAGGCTGTCGATCAGGTCGCTGACCAGCTGACCATTGCCGGAGCGGGCGGCGCAGCGGAAGGCCAGGCGCATGGCGGGTTCGGCTACGGCGCGGTGCCAGTGCTCGCGCTGGTTGCCGTTGGGGAGGGTGTGGCGCACCGCGTCGATGGCCAGTGCCGAGGACACCGCCAGGGTGACAGCGCGGGCGAGCACGGCCGGATCGGGCTGCGAGTGCTGTTCCATCGTGGTGTGCAGGAGTTCGGCGTGCCAGTAGTCGAGCTGGGCGCAGTGCAGGCCGAGCCCGTGTGCGGAGTACACCGCGAACGATGCCGCGAGCAGTTTATCGGCTTGCGCGAGATCACCTTCGGCGCAGGCGACCGTCGCCAGGCGCAGCCGGACATCCGCCGCGTCCACCACGGCGCCGGTCGTATCGAAGCGCGTCAGCGCCTGCTCGTACTGCGTTCGCGCCGTAGCCAGGTCACCTCTGTTCTCGGCGAGGAAGCCCATCGTCTTGGCACCGATCCCGGACCAATGTCCCAGCTCGGCGGCCTCGAAGAACTGCTGGCTGGCGCGCAGCGGCTCCTCCGCTTCGTCGAGTCGCCCCGCTCGCACCAGCATGGTGGCCAGGTTCTGCCGCGACTCCGCGACGGAGGCAGCATCGCCCGCCGCGACGAAAGCGGCCACACCCTGCCGGGCGAAGTCGATGGCCAGTTCCCACCGGCCGGTCTCGAACGAACTTGCCGCCAGGTTCATCAAGGGGTGTCCGGCCAGTTCCGGGGCGAAACGCTCTGTCACCACGAGCGATTCGTTCGCCAGCTCACCGGCACGTGCCCACTGCTGCCGATGCAGCGCGACCGCGGTCAGCGAGAGCAGACACGCCACCCGCAGCAGACCCTGATCGGTTCCGTCGGCCAGCAGCGCACGCGCTTCCTCGAGCACTTCGTGCGCGGCATCGAAATCACCGAGGTGTTGCAGTGCCTGCGACAGATTGACCAGCGCGGCGGGGCGCTGATGCGCCGCGTCATCGGGCATGACGGTCAGCGCGCTCCGGAACAGCGTCACCGACCGCCGATGGTCACCGAGCTCGTCGGCCATACTCGCCGCATTGATGAGCGCCGCACTCCGCAACCGCGGCGGGGCACCGTCCGCGGCCTGCTCGAAGATCTCCATCGCCTCGACCACGTCACCACGCTGGTATGCCGCGTACCCCGCGGTGAGCTGCGCGTCGTCCTGGTCGGAGGGCTTACCGGTCGCTGCCATCCCTATCCCCAATCCGCGCTGTGCGCACATTCCTCGATCCCGTGGTCGCTGCGGCGATCGGTGAACGCTCAGCGCAGGTGATGGTCATCAGAAGTCCTCGTCCGTTGCGGCCGCGGCCGCTTCGGCGGTCAGGAGCGAGTCGCCGGTGTGCTCGCTGAGGCGAAGGCGTGCGAACCGCCGGATCCGAGCACGGATGTCCGACTCCTCGTGCGGACTATCCGCAGGACCGACATTGGGAACGAAAATGGTGATCTCAGGCGATGTTTCGGGCGGTCCGGGAACCTGGACGACTCCCGTCCAGGCATCGCCCCGTAGGTGCAACGGCGCCGTGAACTCCACGTCGGCCGACGGCGTCGCCCCCGCTTGGTCGGTGGGAGCAGACTGGGCCGACCGCACCCGCACAGACGGCCGAAGGTGTTCGGGTACCACACGTCGGCAGTCCGGTGCGGCAACCACACTGACCCGTACCGTCGATATCTCGGCAGTCCGCGTCACCTGCCAAGACACCGCGTTCTCGCCCGCGTCGAGAATTCCGGGCGGGCAACGCCGCCAATCCCATTCGCCACTACCGCGCGCGACAATCAGCCCACCGTCAGTCGGCGTCGATCCGCCTGCGGCCAGCGCGTAATCGTCCGCGCGGTCCGAGGTTTCGCTCAGCCCTCGGATGTCATCGCGTGCGGTTCCCCGGTCCGGTGTGTGGCTGGGGGATTCGCTCGGTCCGTGGTCGTCATCGCGTGCGGTTTCCTGGTCCGGTGTGTGGCTGGGGGATTCGCTCGGTCCGTGGTCGTCATCGCGGGCAGTCCCCCGATTCGGTGCGCGGCCGGGTGGGCTGGCCGGTAGGCGTTCGCTCTGGTCGGCGGTCCTACCTTGGTCGGCCGCTGATCCGGCATCGAGTGGTTCGAGCCCCCCGGTGTACCTGAATCCGGGCGGCCGATCGAACCAGGTCAAGGACCCGGGTCGGGTGAACGGCTCGGCGTCGGCACCATCGAGTGCGGTGTCGCAAGCGTCCGTCAGCTCGGTGATCTCGGCGGCCAGCAGATCGGGATCGAGCGCGGGAACCCCATCGACGGTCGACGCGGGCCACCACCGAGCTGCCCAGTGCGCGTAAGCAAGTCGGCGCAGGGCGTTTACCAACTCTGGTCGTGCAGGCGCGGCCGAGAGCGTGTGGTGCCTCGCGGCATCGCCATCGCGATCGGCATCGGCATCCGCGTCGGCACCGGCGAGCGAGGTGACGTGGGGAGCGGCGTCGGCGTGGAGCGCGGTATCGGCGTCGGAGAGCGCGGTGTCGGCGACGGCGAGCGCGACGTCTTCGCCGTAGACCGCCCACAGCCAGTCCTGCGCGGATTCTGGGTCGTCCAGGACGGCAGCCGGAAGAGATTGTCCGGCAAGCAGACTCCACGAGAGGTGGCCGCCGGTCACTTCCAGCACGAGAACGTCGAGGCTGGGCGTATCGTCGAGCACCGTCGGCTGCGCCCCTGCCCGCGTCGGCGCGGAGGGTTGCCCGCCGGTGGCGTCCTGCGGGACCAGCGTCACGATGCCCGCGGCCCGCTGGATGCGGATCGTCGTCATCAGCTCGCCCTCGCTTCCGCCGCCGCGTGCTCGCCCATGGTGGTGAGCGCCTGCTTCACCCTCGCCCGATGGTCCAGGATCACCGACCGCGCGACCCCGTCGAGCAGATCCCACAGCTCACCGGGTTCGACCACTGGCATCTCCCGCACGTCCCGCCCATGCAATCGGACCCACAACCTGCGCAGATAGGGCCGCCATGGGGTATGCAGCTCGGCGGCGACGGCGGCCAGCGGACCCGTCGCACCGTCGACCACATGCACCGCGTACCGCCGGGCTTGCAGCACATACGCTTCCCGCCGCCAGCGACTGTTCACCACCTCGTGCGCGCGCGACGACCCGTCGGCCGCCGTGTCCTTCGGCTCCGCGCGTGTGTCGCCACCGATCGGCGAGAACCCGAGCGCCAGTTCACAACCCGTGGCAGCGGCCACCCGAAGCGACTCGTCCAGCAGCCCCCACGGTGAACAGCTGCGGGAGATCTCGGTGGTCACCAATTCCGGGATGCCGGGGAGGTCGGTGCGGTCGATGCTGCCCTGGAGCACGGTGAAGACCCGCTCGTAGACGGTCCGGTCGAACGGCAGGCCGAGATTGGCGGTCGACGCGGAGGAGCCGAGGTCGGGGCGCTGGGGACAGGTGTGGATGGTCAGGCCGAGGTCGTCGGCGCCGTGCGCCGGGTGTGTTCGCCACAGGGCGATGCCACGGTGGGTGCCGACCTGGTCTTCGATCAGCTCGTCGAGCAGGGGGCCCGCGTCGGCGGGGTCGCCGTCGCGGGCCAGTGTGCTCGCCTCGAGCAGTTCGGTCAGCGCGGACGACAGATCGCGGGCTCCGAAATCGGACAGTGGTCGCCTGCGCCAGGCGATATCGAGCAGCGCGGTGAGCTCGGCCAGCCGATTCGGCTCGGTCACATGGGCTTTCAAGGCCGTGGTGGTGCGCCCGCCGGTGCTGTCGTGGATCTCGCGCAGCGCCGCCTCGGCCCGCGCCCGCGCGTCGAGGCCGGGCGGTCCGTGCACGGTGGCCAGTTCGAAGCAGCGCTGGAAGTACAGGTCCTGGGCATTGCCCTCTGTGATGCGCAGTGCGCGCCGTACCTGTTTGAGCACCGTGAACCAGTCCGCGCAGGCGCGCAGCGCGTCGGAGTGGGCGAGAACCAGCGAGGTCAGCAGGGTGACGCCGTCGGCGGAGAGCACGGTGCCAGCGCACAGCGGATGCTGCACCGGCCGGATGACCAGCGGATCGAGGATCAGCTTCACGGTGCGCCGCAACGGGCCGCCCTGTGGGCCGCTCAACGCCTCGACACCGTCGAGACCGCGCCACACCTCGTCGAGCACCATGGCGCGGGGTCTTCGCATTCGACCAGGTTAACGGCATTTCCGGCGGGTGACCCGGCGAAAAGTTGGGATCGGTAGGCGCCGGGAGATTTCTACCTTTCTCTCAACGGGTCACCGACCCGCTCACACCGAGAGAACGGAACACACCATGAACACCAAGCTGATCGCAGGCCTCGCCGCTTCCGCCGCCGCCACCGCGCTGTTCGTCACCGGCTGCAGCGACTCCGGCACCAGCTCGACCCCGAGCAGCACCGGCTCGGCCGCACCCGCTCCGGCCGCGGGCAAGTCCACCGCGAGCGTCGACGGCAAGGAATTCACCGCCAAGTTCGACACCACCTGCGCCAAGCAGGGCGGCACCCTCGCGCTGGCGCTGACCGACCTGGCCAACGCCACCTACGGCAACCTCTCGGTCAGCGCCTCGGTCGAGGGCGACACCGTCCAGGCGGTGGCCGTCGCGGGCACCAAGGGCGGCTCGAACGGCCTGCCCTACGCCGTCGGCTACGGCAACGGCCAGCCCGGCGGCTCGGCCACGCTCGCCAAGGACGGCAACACCTTCCGCATCACCGGCGAGGGCGTCAGCGCCCCCGACATGACCAACCCGCTGGCGGGCCCCGCCACCGCCAAGTTCGACATCACCTTCGCCTGCACCACGATCGCCTGACCCTGCCGCGACCCGGTCGCACTACTTCTCCGAGGAGGAATCATGAAATCCAAGCTCCGTGCGGCCGCGGTCGCGTTCGGAATCCTGTCCGTCGGCTACTACCTCTACTACGGCCTCACTTACACCCCCGACGAGTTCACCGGCGGCATGCTCGGCTGGGTCGGACCGCAGATGGCGCTGCCGATCATCGCCCTGACCGTCGTGCCGATGGTCTTCGCCTTCACCGGCATCCTCGAGGCCTTCACCGGCCGCAACAGCTCGGAGTTCCGCGATGCCGAGGTGGGCATCGGCACCATTACCTCGTTCCGCCAGACCGGGGTGTCGGTCAACGACCAGCCGCAGGTCAGGATCGAATTCCGGGTCGAGGGCGCGGACGGGAAGACCTTCGACTCGCACGCCAAGATGATCGTGCCGCTCACCGAGCTGGCGCTGCTGCAGCCCGGTGTCGTGCTGCCGGTCCGGTATCTGCCCGGCCGCACCGACAAGGTCGAGGTCGACCGGTCCGGTGACTCCGGCGCCGCGCAGCGGGCGATGAACGAGTCGCTCATCCGCAAGGGCATCACCACCCGCGGCAAGCTCGACATCGCCGAGCGCGGCCTGGCCGCCCAGGCGGTGGTCCGCAGCCTCGACGTCCCCGGCCGGATCCGCGGCGGGTACACCGAGATCGTGCTCGGCCTCGTGGTGACCCGCCCGGACGGCAGCACCTTCGAGACCCGCGCCGAGAAGTACCTGCCGCCATCGGCGGTCGGGCTGGTGCAGGTCGGCCGGATACTGCAGGTGCACTATCTGCCCGGCAACGAGCAGGAGGTGGTGATCGCGCTTCCGGTCAATGCCTGATGACAAGGGGACCACCCGAACTCGGCGAGGACACCACTCGCCGAGTTTTGGTCGTGTGTTCATCTTCGCTTTCCCGACGGCTCGCCTGAGCTGCTTACCGTGCCCGGAGTCCGATCTACTCAGGAGTCACCGTGAGTCCGAAACCGCTCGCCCTGTTCGTCAAGCACGACGGTCAGTCGGCACGCGCCGCCCTGACCTGTGAATACAAGTGCGGCAACGCCTGCTTCCACGAGCCGCCGAACACGTCCGAGGGCGCCTACTTCGGTGACATCGTCAGCGGCCTCAACCGCCGCGGCCTGATCAAGGGCGGCGCCGCCGCGGTGCTCGCGGTCGGCGCGGCGAGCGCCCTGGCCGCCTGTGGTGACGACAGCTCGGCGGCGAGCACGACGCCCGCCCCCACCCCGGCCGGAACCCCCGGCACCGGAACGGCTTTCACCGCCGTCGCGCCGAACAAGGAAGACGCGCTGGTGATCCCGGACGGCTACGAGCAGCAGGTCGTGCTCCGCTGGGGTGACCCGCTCTTCGCCGACGCGCCCGCGTTCGACTTCGACAAGCAGACCGCGGCGGCGCAGCTCAAGCAGTTCGGCTACAACAACGACTTCGCCGCACTGATGCCCATCGAGGGCCAGGCCAACAGCTACCTGCTCGTGGTCAACCACGAGTACACCACCGGCCCGATGATGTTCCGCGGCTACAACAAAGACGCCCCCACCGACGAGCAGATCGCGATCACCAAGGCCGCGCACGGCATGGCCGTGGTCGAGGTGAAGGGCGAGGCGGGCAGCGGCAAGCTGACCCCGGTCTTCGGCAAGTACAACCGCCGCATCACCGCCGACACCGAGTTCACCCTCACCGGTCCCGCCGCGGGCAGCGCGTTCACCGTCACCGGTGCCGACCCGTCCGGCACGAAGGTGCTCGGCACCTTCGCCAACTGCGCGGGCGGCGTGACCCCGTGGGGCACCGTGCTTTCCGGCGAGGAGAACTTCAACGGCTACTTCGCCAACGGCGACAAGGCCTCCGACCCGAAGGGGCGCGTCAAGCGCTACGGCTTCCCCAAGGGCGGCACGCCGAACCAGTGGGAGCGCACCGACAAGCGCTTCGATCTGAATCAGGAACCCAACGAGGCCAACCGTTTCGGCTATGTCGTCGAGGTGAACCCGTGGGACGCCTCGTCCACGCCGATCAAGCACTCGGCGATGGGGCGGCTCAAGCACGAGGGCGCGTCGATCTACGTCACCGAAAAGGGTGACGTCGTCTCCTACACCGGTGACGACGAGAAGTTCGACTACATGTACAAGTTCGTGTCCTCGCGCAAGATCCAGTCGGGCACCGGCGCCGCGGCGATGCGGCACAACCTGACCATCCTCGACGCGGGCACCCTCTACGTCGCCAAGCTCACCGGGGACCACGCCGACAAGATCGACGGCAGCGGCACCGTCCCCTCGGACAAGGGCTTCACCGGCAAGGGCCAGTGGATTCCGCTGCTCGAGACCGGTGACGACGGCAAGGGCAAGTCCCTGGTCGACGGCATGTCGGCCGCCGAGGTCGCGGTGTTCACCCGCCTGGCCGCCGACAAGGTCGGCGCCACCAAGATGGACCGTCCCGAGGACTTCGAGGCCAACCCGTTCACCGGCAAGGTGTACGTCGCGCTGACCAACAACGACAACCGCGCCAAGGACGACAAGCCGGGCGTCGACGAGGCCAACCCGCGCAAGCTGAACAAGAACGGCCAGGTCCTCGAGCTCACCGACAACCACACCGGCACCGACTTCACGTGGTCGCTGCTGCTGGTCTGCGGTGACCCCGCCGCCGCCGACACCTACTTCGCCGGCTTCGACAAGACCAAGGTCAGCCCGATCTCCTGCCCGGACAACCTGGCCTTCGACCCGTACGGCAACCTGTGGATCTCCACCGACGGCAACGCCCTCAAGACCAACGACGGCCTGTTCTCGGTCATCCTCGACGGCCCCAACCGCGGTGAGACCAAGCAGTTCCTCACCGTCCCCCGCGGCGCGGAGACCTGCGGCCCGATCGTCACCGAACAGCGCGTCATCGTCTCGGTTCAGCACCCGGGCGAGTCCGACGACGCCACCCCCGACAACCCGCAATCCCACTGGCCCGACGGTGGCACCGCCCAGCCCCGCCCCGCGGTCGCGGTCGTGTGGAAGAAGAACAGCGGCCGCATCGGCGTCTAACCGGCAACACCGCTGACGGAACCGTCACTCGACTGGGCGAGTGACGGTTTTGTCGTTTTCATGGCCTGAGGCCGGCTGGTCGAACACGTCGGTGGGTGCCCGTAAGTTGGTGCGGACATCGGATGACGGGAGTGGTGGGACATGGCGGCGCGCAAGCGTGAGGTGCGGTTCGAGCCCGCGGTGGCGGCGCTTGGTGGGTTGCGGGCCGCGGTGGCGGGGGACGATCCGGCTGACGATCTCAGCGTGACCGGTGTCGAATATCGCGGGGCCGATTTCGCCGAGGTTCACGTGTACGGGCTGAGTGCCGAGGGCTGTTTGTTCGACAGTGTGCGGTTTCCGAGCACCCTGCGTCAGGCCACGATTACCGAATCCGCGCTGCGGGTGTGCGATCTCGCCAATGTGCAGGCCGACGACTCCTCGATGTTCGAGACCGAGATCGCGCACGGCAGGCTCACCGGATTGTCCTGGACCGCAGGCGTTTTGCGCGATGTGCTGATCGATTCGACACGCGCGGATATGGCCTCGTTCGCCGAGTCCCGGTTGCGCACGGTCGTTTTCCGGGACTGTGATCTGCGCCAGGCCGATTTCCAGCGCACCGAGTTCCGCAATGTCCGCTTCGAGCGGTGCAATCTCACCGGTGCCAGGTTCTCCGATTCCCGGCCCCAGCAGAACCTGCGTTTCGAGGACTGCGACCTCACCGGCGTCTACGGCCTGACCGCCCTGCGTGGCGCCACCATCCAGGGTGGTGACCTGGAATCGCTGGCCGCCACGCTGGCCCGCGAACTCGGTATCTCCGTCGAATTGCCGACCGCAGCCGGCGAGTACTGAGTCAGCCGAGCCAGTCGAGAACCGAAGCGGCGGTCCAGGATTGCTGCATGCTGCCCAGCGGCGCACCGGTGAACGGCTCGTAGTACTCGGCGAAGCTGCCGTCGGCGGCCTGGCGCAAGCCTTCCGCGCGCAGCATGTGGGCGCGTTCGGCCCAGCCGCGGCGGGCGAAGGCCCAGGAGAACAGCCAGCTCATCACCGGCCAGACCGGGCCGCGCCAGTACTCGCGTGACCGGAAGTCCTTGGCCACCGGGGAGGTCGACGGCGGCAGGGCGTAGCGCAGATCGGGGTGACCGCAGAAGCGCGGGCCCTCGAAGGTGTTGAGCAGGGCGCGCTCGGCGTGGCGCGGCAGCCCGCCGGAGAGCAGCGGCGCGAACATGGCCAGCGTCTCGGTGCCGATCCAGCGTTGCAGCCGCACGTCGTAATCCCGTGCGGCGCCGGACCGCTCGTCGGTGGTGGCGACGACGCCGGTGCGGAACCGCTCGGCCCAGCCGTGCAGTTCGCGGACGTCGGCGTGCGGCTGCTTGTACTCCTCGCCGATATCGGCAAGCACATCGCAGGCCAGCGCGAAGATCGCCGAGACGAACACGTCCTCCACGGCGAAGCTCATCACCGAGGTGAGCTGGTAGTCGTCGTAGTTCGCCCGCCGCATCTGCTCGACCAGCCACAGGTACCGGTCGTATTCGCGGTCGCTCGGCCGCTGGGTCGGGTCGGAGATGATCGCGGTGTCGGCGCGCCGGAACGGCGGCAGATCGGCGCCGGGGACCACATTCGCGTAGGCGCGGTCCCAGCGCGGCGAGTTGTCCATCCCGGATTCCCAGCCGTGGTACAGCGTGACCCGCCCGGTCTCCTTCGGGTCGCGGGCGTGCGCGAGCCAGCGGTGCCAGCGCACCAGATCCGGCCAGCGGCGGTTCAGGAATTCCTCGGCGACGGCCCTGGTCGAGCGGCCGTGCCTGCGGGAATGGTCGAGGATGCGCTGCACGGCGATGGCGTGCACCGGCGGTTGGGTGATCCCGGAGGTGTCGGGTCCGTCGGGTGCGTTGGCGGCCAGCTTGCGGCACTCCCAGCGGGCGGGCCCGGGAAAGTACCCGTCGACGCCGTTGGCGAAGACGATGTGCGGGATCATCCCGTTCTTCCACTGCGCCGAGAGCAGCGTGTCGAGTTCGACGACCGCGCGCTCCACGCTCAACGGCGCGAGCCCGACCGCGACGAACGCCGCGTCCCAGCTCCACATGTGTGGATAGAGGCGGGGCGCGGCGCTGGTCATCGTCCCCAGGTCGTTGCCGCGCAGGAGGTAGGCGGCACGGGCCGCGAGCTGCGTGGGGGTGAACCCTGGGTCGGTCATCCGTCTATTCTGCTGCGGAGCAGGGCCGATGGCATCTCGGCACGGCTGTGATGGTCAGTACCCCGCTTGACGCGGGTCGTTCTGGGCCGCCGAGCCGACCGAGCTGAGCATGGTGGTGATGCACAGTCCGACGAGCAGATTGATCGCCGCGGTCGCGATCTTGGCGTCCATGTCGGCGACCAGGGTGAACGGCAGGATGACCGCGACGGCGGTGACGAGCAGGCAGATCCAGGTGAAGAAGGTCAGCGGGCTCGGCATGGCCAGCAGCAACACCATCAGCAACGCCGTCGCCAGCAGCGCCGCGCCCGCCGCGGCCAGGGCATAGGAAGTGGTCGACACCGTGCCGTAGGCGCCCGCGCCCTCGGGCGAGAGGATCGCGATGCCGAGCACCCCGCGCACCAGCATGATCGCGACGACGACCAGCAGCGCGGCCACCACCGCGGTGCCGATACCGCCGGCCCACAGCTTGCCGATGTTGACCTTCGGTTGGGGCGGCTGTTCCTGCCCCTGGGGATGCTGTCCCTGGGGATACTGCCCCTGTCCCTGGGGATACTGCCCCTGGAGATACTGCGGGTTCGCTGGTCCGTAGTTGTACCGGGGATCGGTCATAGCCCGACGGTACTGCGCCTGTCCCTGATCTGCTGGGTAACGGTCGTGGTGTCGAGATCTGGGTGGCGCTGCGCCTGATTTGTCGGAAGCAGGCGTTCGTGCGGGGCCCGATCCGCCGAGTAGGGCGGCCGGTTAGCGTGGGACGCATGACGGTGACCAGTACTCCCGCCCCTACCGCTCTGATCACCGGTGCGAGCCGTGGCCTCGGCGCGGCGATCGCTCGTGAACTCGCGCCGACCCACGACCTGCTTCTCGGTGCGCGGTCCGCCGACGCGCTCGCGCCGATTCTCGCCGAGTTGCCCGGCGCGAGCGGATGGCCCGTCGCGCTGACCGACTACCCGGCCGTCGCCGCCGCGGCGGGTGAGATCGAGCGGCTCGACGTGCTCGTTCACAATGCGGGCATCGCCGATCTCGGGACTGTCGCCGAGTCCTCGGTGGAGCAGTGGCGCGGCACGCTCGAGGTCAACCTGATCGCGGTCGCCGAGCTGACCCGCCTGCTGCTGCCCGCGCTGCGAACCGCGAACGGTCATGTTGTGCTGATCAATTCGGGTGCTGGACTGCGCGCGAACCCGGGCTGGGGTTCGTACGCGGCGAGCAAGTTCGGCCTGCGTGCCTTCGCCGACGCCCTGCGGCTCGAGGAGCCGGCACTGCGGGTGACCTCGCTGTTCCCCGGCCGCATCGACACCGATATGCAGCGGGCGATCGTCGCCGACGAGGGCCGCGAGTACAAGCCGGAGGAGTTCCTCACCCCGGAGACGGTGGCGGGGGCCGTCCGGACCGCCGTCGACACCCCGCGCGACGGGCATCCGACCGAGATCGTGCTCCGACCGGCGTAGTCGTGCGATCGGCGCCGAAATGGTGCGAAAACTGACTGGAACGGCATCGATTGCACGATTACGCCAGTCGGCGAGCCGCCCGCGCGGCGATGTTCGGTATGTTCCGAATCGCGTGCCCAGTTGTTCAGCGGATCGACGGATTCTGTCGCTACGGTCCCGCTGATTGGTCCGTGCTCTGCCCGAGCACCTGGCGCGAGTAGGGGTTTTCGCAGGTGGAACGACGTCGAATGCTGGCACTGCTGGCCGCGGGTACCGCCGTGGCACTGACCGGCTGCGCGACCGCGGAAGGCGAGGCCGTGAACGCCGGTTCGGGCGGCGATATCCCGGCGCCGCCCGCCGGACCGGCCCCGGCCAGGGCGCTGCTCCCGCCCCCGCCGGGCGGCCCGAAGTCGGTCATCGGCCCAGGAACCATCACCGCGCTGCCCGGCCAGGGCACCAGCATGGCCCTCACCGTCGACGACGGCGCCAGCCCCGAGGTGGTCGGCGCCTACGTGCAGTGGGCCAAGGACACCGGCGCCCGCTTCACCTTCTTCGTCACCGGCTACTACGAATCCTGGACGATCCACCGCGCTGCCCTGCGCCCGCTGGTCGACTCGGGGCAGATCCAGCTCGGCAACCACACCTGGGACCACGCCGCGCTCACCAAGATCGGCGCGAGCGGCGTCGCCGACCAGCTCGGTCGCACAAAAGACTTCCTGCGCAACAACTTCGGCGTCGACGGCACCCCGTTCTACCGCCCGCCCTTCGGCTACCACAACGCCACCGTCGACAAGGTGGCCGCCGACCTCGGCTACACGGTCCCCGCCATGTGGTACGGCTCCCTGTCCGACTCGGGCCTGATCACCGAGGAATACCTGATCGAATGCGCCCGAAAGTATTTCGCGGCCCAGACCATCATCATCGGCCACGCTAACTTCCCGCCGGTCACCCACTGCTACGGCCAGCTCGTCGACATCATCAAGGAACGCAACCTGTCGCTGGTGACGTTGAACGACGTTCTCCAGGTACGAGCCTGAGGGCAGAAAGCGCGTCAGTTTACTTAGTGCGAGTATTCTTCCAGCTGTGCCCCGTATGGGAGCGGCGCGGTCGGTGGATGATCGACGGTGGCCCGACTTCATCTCGTTCGGGTTGTTGACCAGGGTATTTCCGCCCGATGTCGTCGACGCGGCGCTGGTCGAGTGCGGTCGGGTCGAACGCCGCGATCGACTGCTGCCCGCGCGATTCGTGGTCTACTACGTGCTCTCGCTGGCGCTGTTCGCTCCCTGCTCGTACGAACAGGTGATGCGCAAGGTCATGGCGGGGCTCGGGTGGGCATTGGGCTGGCCGCACCAGCGGGTGGTTCCGACGAAGGCCGCACTGTTCCAGGCGCGCAAGCGCTTGGGTCCGGAACCGCTGCGCGTGCTGTTCGACAAGGTGGCGGTGCCACTGGCCGATCCCCGGGTTCCCGGGGGTTTCTACCGATCCTGGCGGCTGATGAGCATCGACGGAAGGACCTTGGAACTGCCCGGCAGTGAAACGAATGTCGAGCAGTTCGGTTTCGCGTCGGCGGTCGGGGGCCCGGCGTTGCCCCGGCTACGGGTCATCGGGTTGATCGAATGCGGTTCGCGCGCGGTCATCGACGTCGCGTTCGGGACCTGCGGGCAAGACGAGCCGACCCTCACCGAACCCCTCGTGCGGTCACTTCGCCCAGGGATGTTGCTGCTTGCCGATCAAGCGCAGCTGTGCGAGCGTCTGTGGGACCTGTGCCGATCCTCCGGTGCGGACCTGCTGTGGCGAACGGCGTCGGATGCCGCGCTTCCGGTCGAAAAATGGTGTTCCGATGGGTCTTTCGAATCGCGGATCAGTCCGGGGACCCCGGTGCGGGTCATCGAGTATTCGCGGGCCACGTCCGGAGCGGGCACGGTCCACAGCGGGGAGCGACCCGGCCGGTTGCTGACCACCATCACCGATCCCGCGGCCGCACCCGCGGACGAGCTGGTCGGAGTACACGCACAGCAGCGGGACGTCGAGACGCTGTTCGGCGTGCTCGCGACCCATCGGCGGGGCGCGGGTGGGGTGCTGCGGTCGAAGTCGCCGGACGGCGTGATCCAGGAGCTCTACAGCTATCTGTGCGTCCATTACGCGGTTCGCAGCATGATGCAGTGGAACGGCGTTCCGGTCCTGGTCACCGGCGACACGGCACGCCGGGTTAAGTAAACGATCCTGTCGAATTCTCCTGTTGCGCACGTCACACGTGACGTGTCACAGTTCCTCCGCTCAATCGTTACCGAAAGGTAACTGTGAATGTTGGAACTGGAGTTTTTTGCATGGTCAATGTTGTTCGCACGCAGATCGCTGCGGTTATCACGACGGCTATTACGGTCGGCCTCGCCCTGGTGGCGGCCGCCCCGGTCCAGGCGACACCGGGTCTCAGCCCGTATGTCGCGATGGGCGACAGCTACAGCGCGGGATCTGGCATCATTCCGCTCGACCCCACTGTCACCCCGGTGTGCGCGCGAACCACTCGCAACTACCCGAACCTCGTGGCGCAGTCCCTCGGTCTCGCCTCGTTCACCGACGTCACCTGCGGTGATGCCGACACCTCGCACTTCTACCAGAAGCAGTGGCCGAGCCTGACCCCGCAGCTCGACGCCGTCACCGCGGACACCAAGCTCGTCACCCTGACCATCGGGGGCAACAACAACAACACCCTGATCAAGGTGATCTCCGCCTGCATCAGCGCCGGATCGGTGACCGCAGGCTTCGGCAACCCCTGCGAGGAAATCTACGGCGGCCAGTTCGTCGACGACATCCTGAACAAGACCTTCCCCGACGTGAAGAAGGCGCTCAGCGACATCCGCGCCAAGGCGCCGTCCGCGAAGGTCGCCATCGTGGGATATCCCCAGGTGATGCCGGCTGACAACAGCAACTGTTTCCTGAAGATGCCCATCGCCAAGGGAGATGTCCCGTACATCAACAACATCCAGGGCACGCTCAACAGTGTCGTCAAGCGCGCCGCCGACGAGACGGGCGCGACCTTCGTCGACATGTCGAGTTCTGTCGGCCACGACTCGTGCAAGCCGATCGGCACCCGCTGGGTCGAGCCTGCGGTGTGGGGCCTGAACTTCGTGCCGATTCATCCGAACGCGACCGGTATGCAGAAGATGGCCGACCAGGTGCTGGCGGCGATCCGCTGACACCATGATAGGGGCGGTCCCTGGTGCGCCACGGCGACCAGGGACCGCCTTCATCGTTGCCGAGGGGCAGCTGCCCCTCGGCGCGAGCCGGATGTCAGGGGACGATGTTGACCATCTTTCCCGGGACCACGATCACCTTGCGGGGTGCTTGACCTTCGAGCAGCGCGACGACCTTCTCGTCGGCCAGTGCCGCGGCCTCGATCGTGGCCGGATCGGCATCGGCGGGGACCTGGATGCGGCTGCGCACCTTGCCCTTCACCTGGATCGGGTACTCGACCGAATCCGCCACCAGCAGTGCGGGATCGGCGATCGGGAACGGGCCGTGGGCCAGGGCGGTGGTGTGGCCGAGGCGCTCCCACAGTTCCTCGGCGATGTGCGGGGCGAGCGGAGCCAGCATCAGCACCAGGGGTTCCACGGCGGCGCGCGGGGCGCCGTCGGGGTAGTTCTTGGTGAGGTGGTTGGTCAGCTCGATGAGCTTGGCGCCCGCGGTGTTGTCGCGCAGGGCGGCCAGGTCCTCGTCGACACCGGCGATGGTGCGGTGCACCAGGCGCAGGGTCTCCTCCGACGGCGCGGCGTCGGTGGCCTTCACCGCGCCGGTCTCCTCGTCGATCGCCAGGCGCCACACGCGCTGCAGGAAGCGGTGCGCGCCGACGACGTCCTTGGTCGCCCACGGCCGCGAGGTGTCCAGCGGACCCATCGACATCTCGTAGAAGCGGAAGGTGTCGGCGCCGTACAGATCGCACATCTCGTCGGGCGAGATGGCGTTCTTCAGCGACTTGCCGATCTTGCCGTACTCCTGGGCGACCTCGATCTCGACGCCGTCGGGCCCGGTCCAGAAGAACTTCGCGTCGCGCTCGACGACCTCGGCGGCGGGCACGTAGGCGCCACGGGAGTCGGTGTAGGCGTAGCCCTGCACGTAGCCCTGGTTGTAGAGGCGGCGGTAGGGCTCGCTGCCGGACACGTCACCCAGGTCGAACAGCACCTTCTGCCAGAACCGCGCGTACAGCAGGTGCAGCACCGCGTGCTCCACGCCGCCGACGTACAGGTCGACACCGCCCGGATCGTTCGGGCCGTGCTCGGCCGTGCGCGGGCCGAGCCAGTACTTCTCGTTCTCCTCGGCGCAGAACGTCTCGGCATTGGCCGGGTCGGCGTAGCGCAGCTGGTACCAGGAGCTGCCTGCCCAGTTGGGCATGACATTGGTGTCGCGGCGGTACTTCTTCGGCCCGTCGCCCAGGTCGAGCTCGACGTGCACCCAGTCGGTGGCCTTGGCCAGCGGCGGGGACGGCTCCGAACTCGCGTCGTCCGCGTCGAAGGTGACCGGCGCGAAGTCCTCCATCTCCGGAAGTTCCACGGGCAGCATGGATTCCGGCAGCGCGTGCGCGACACCGTCGGCGTCGTAGACGATCGGGAACGGCTCGCCCCAGTAGCGCTGACGCGCGAACAGCCAGTCGCGCAGCTTGTACTGGACGGTGCCGGTGCCGTGGCCCTCGGCCTCCAGGTGACCGATCATGGTCGCCTTGGCCTCGTCGACCGAAAGCCCGTTCAGGAAGCCGGAATTCACCAGCTCGCCGTCGCCTGCGTGCGCGGAATCGGTGACGTCGCCGCCCGCGATCACCTCGATGATCGGCAAGCCGAGCGTGGTGGCGAACTCCCAGTCGCGATGGTCGTGCCCTGGTACGGCCATGATCGCGCCGGTGCCGTAGCCGCTGAGCACGTAGTCGGCGATGAAGATCGGGACCTGCTTGCCGTCGGCCGGGTTGGTCGCGTAGGAGCCGAGGAAGACGCCGGTCTTCTCCTTGTTCTCCTGGCGCTCCAGATCGGACTTGGCCGCGATCGACTTGCGGTACGCCGCAACGGCTTCCGCCGGGGTCGCCGCGCCGCCGTTGGTCCAGGCGGCCACGGTGCTGTCGGGCCACGCGGCGGTGGTCAGCTTGTCGACCAGCTCGTGCTCGGGAGCGAGCACCAGATAGGTCGCGCCGAACAGGGTGTCGGGGCGGGTCGTGAACACCTCGATGGTCTCGCCGTCGGGCGCATCGAAGCGCACCTGCGCACCGCGCGAGCGCCCGATCCAGTTGCGCTGCATGGACTTCACGTTGTCCGGCCAGTCCAGCTCATCCAGGTCGTCGACCAGGCGATCGGAGTAGGCGGTGATCCGCATCATCCACTGCCACATGCGCTTACGGAACACCGGGAAGTTCCCGCGCTCGCTGCGGCCGTCGGCGGTGACCTCTTCGTTGGACAGCACGGTGCCGAGGCCGGGGCACCAGTTGACGATCGAATCCGACTGGTACACCAGGCGATACGAGTCGATCAGGGCGCTGCGCTCGGCCGCGCTCATGGTGTTCCAGTCGCCCTCGGGGACCGCACGCACGCCGGTGGCGAACTGCTCTTCCAGCTCGGCGATCGGTCGGGCCCTGCCTGCCTCCTGGTCGTACCACGCGTTGTAGATGCGCAGGAAGATCCACTGCGTCCACCGGTAGTACTCGGGGTCGGTGGTGGCGAAGGAACGGCGCGGGTCGTGGCCGAGGCCGAGCCGGTCCAGCTGACGCTGCATGGTCGCGATATTGGCCTCGGTGGTCACCCGCGGGTGCGCGCCGGTCTGCACCGCGTACTGCTCGGCGGGCAGGCCGAAGGCGTCGTAGCCCAGCGCGTGCAGCACGTTGCGGCCGTGCATGCGGTGATAGCGGCCGAAGACGTCGGTGGCGATATAGCCGAGCGGGTGGCCGACGTGCAGGCCCGCGCCCGAGGGGAACGGGAACATGTCCTGGATGAACAGCTTGTCCGCCGGCGTCTCGCCGGCGAGTGGGCCGACCGGGTTGGGCGCGTGGAAGGTGCCGCGCTCGGTCCAGTTCTGCTGCCAGCGCCGCTCGATCTGTCCTGCCAGCTCGGCGTTGTACCGGTGCTGAGGTACGTCACTCTCGGTTGCACGAGTGTCCTGCACGGTCCTGCCTTCTTGTTCTCGCCGATCCCCGGTAAACATCGTCTAACAGGGTAGAACGTCGGTGCCAGGTGATTTCCCACGGGCACTGCGGTGTGTGGGCGGTCACCTCGGCGGGGAGCGCTCGATCCGGCGTCCGCGCCGGTGCGCTAGCCTGCAGGAATGGTCGTCGTCGCTCCCCTGCTGTTCGCGCTGGCCGCGGTCGCCATCGTGACCGGTGTGCTCGGACTGCTCGGCAAACTGCCCCGCAACCGTTTCCTCGGTGTCACCACCGAGGCCGCCCTGCACAGCGACGACAACTTCCGCATCGCCAACCGCATCGCCGCGCCCACCTCGGTCGGTGCGGGCGCGCTGCTGTTCGCCGGTGGACTGGTCGCCCTCGTCGCGGGTGGTCTCGTCGGATTCGGCGTCGCCGTCATGGCCGCTGTGATCGCCATCTTCACCCTGGGCGCGGGCGCCAACGCCGCGGCCCGGACCGTCGAGCCCCTGATGCCGCCCGCTCCGGTTGGTGGCTGCGGTTCC
This sequence comes from Nocardia sp. NPDC060259, assembly GCF_042728775.1. Lineage (NCBI taxonomy): Bacteria > Bacillati > Actinomycetota > Actinomycetes > Mycobacteriales > Nocardiaceae > Nocardia > Nocardia sp. NPDC060259. Next base: position 69,291 of record NZ_JBHXAY010000011.1, on the reverse strand, counting down.
TCCTGCGGTGGCTGCTCGCTGCGCGACACCTGCGCCCCCGCCAACTGAGCCTTCCGCGTTCGGTTCTGGCCGCCTGTCTCCTCCTCCGGTACAACTGGAGGTAGGACTGATCGGGGGGTTCCATGAAGATCTTCGGTTCCGCTGTATTGCTCGCTCTCGCCGGGTTGATACTGGCCAATTTCTGGCCTGCGGTCGGCATCACTGTTCTCGTCGTCGCGCTGGTCGTGTTCGCCGTCGGGTGCGTGGTCATCGGGCGGACGACGCGTAGCACCAGGCGACGTGGCTGGGGCGCCGGTGCCAGTGGTGCGGGCGGTGCGGGCGGTTTCACCTACTTCGCGTCCGGTGACGGTGGCGGTCACGGCGGCGGTGACGGTGGAGGCTGCGGTGGCGGTGGCGGTGGTGGTTGCGGCGGCGGCAGCTGAGCCGGACGGAGGGCCTGACCGATGGACCGTTCGATGAAGTTGTTCGCCGCGGCGTTCCTCGTCGCGCTCGTCGGCCTGATCGCCACCGACCTCTCGGTGACCGTCGGCGTCGTCCTGCTCGTTCTCGCCGCTGGTCTGCTCGCCGCGGGTGGTCTGCGCTATCGAGTCGAGAATCGCCGCGTGCGCACCGTGCGCCAGTTTCGGCGCATCCACGATGGTGGCCGCCCTGGCCGCCGCGGTATCGATGACGCGGATTCGCTCAGCGACTCCGTCGACCAAGGCGGATATTCCAGCGGCGGTGGTGGCTGCGGTGGTGGCGGCGGCGGTGAGTGAGGCCCGCGATCCCGCGCTGACCTGACGGTGCAGGCCGGTCGAAAGCCGATTGCAAGGACGCGCGCCTACTTTCGGTATCGACAAGACCGGTACTGCAAGGGAGGGCACGTGGCTGAGGTAATCGCGGTATTCGTCGCTTTCATCGTTCTGGGGATGGGGTTCGCGGCAGTCGTGCTGGTGCCGGTCATGATCGTCGTGGCCATCGTCAGGGCGGTGAACGAGTCGCCGGAACGCCGAACCAGGCAAGCGCGCCGTGCGGCGCTCGCTCAGCAGGCGAGGGCACGTAACCGGGGCGGGCGAGGCGGGTCGAGCGGTTGGAGCTCGACCGACAGCAGTTGGTCCAGCGGTAGCGGCTGGTCCAGCGGCAGCGGCTGGTCGAGCGGAAGTGATTCCGGCTCGAGCAGCTCGAGCAGTTGCAGCAGCGGTAGCTCGAGCAGCTGCGGTGGTGGCAGTTCGAGCAGCTGCGGTGGTGGCGGCAGCTGAGCGGTCAGCGCTGGTCGGGTGGGGTGACCTGGTGGGAGAGGGGGCTCCCCGCCGGGTTGACGTAGAGGACCAGGATGCGGACTTCGGTGGCGCCGCGGTTGCGGGCGACGTGGGCGTTGGCGGGGCCGCTCGGCTCGCGGAAGACGTGGCCGCGGGGGTATTCGGCGGGGCCGCGTTCGAGGTAGGGGTGGTCGAGGGTGCCGCGGGTGACCAGTACGAACAGGGTGCCGTCGTGGTAGTGCCATCCGCTGGTGCCGCCGGGTGCGATGCGGGTCCGGCGGACCACGATGTCGTGGCCCGCCAGACGCAGGCGAAGCAGGGTCCGGCTGGCGGTGCCGATCGCCGGTGCCGGGTTGGGGTGGAAGGGCGGGGGTCGCCACCAGGTCATACCGCTATCGAATCACCTGGCCCGATGGAAGCGCCGCGTACAGCGGCCTGGCGGTCATGTCCCGAACTCGTCCGGCAGAACTGGCCGGTGCAGCGGCTCGGCCACCTGGTCACCGCAGGTCCACCAGCGCCGCATGCACGGCGCGGCCCGCGGCGGGGTCGCCGACCGTGAGACGGGCGCTGCCGTCCGGATACGACTTGGCTTTGATGCCGGCGCGGCGGAGTGCGGTGGCGACACCGGGACCCGGGAGATAGAGGAAGTTCGCGTGGCTGCGGTGGACATCGATACCGCAGGCGCGCAGCGACATTCGCAGGGCTTCGCGTTCCATGGTGATCCGGTGGACCCGGTCGCGGAGTTCGTCCTCGGCCGCGTACGCGGCTCGGACCGCGGCGACGGCGGCGGTGGGGATTCCGTAGGGCAGTTGCTGGCGGTGGATGCGTTCGATCAGCTCGCCGCGGCCGACGCAGTACCCGATGCGCAGGCCCGCCAGCCCGTAGGCCTTCGAAAAGGTGCGCAGGATAAGGAGATTCGGGTGCCGGTGGAGCAGGGCGTGCAGGTCGAGGCGGTCGGCCTGGTCGAGGAATTCGACGTAGGCCTCGTCGAGCAGCACCGGAACCCGGGACGGCAGCGCGGCGAGGAAGGATCGCACGGCTGCCGCTTCGAGCAGCGTCCCGGTCGGATTGTGTGGCCTGCACAGCACGACCAGCGCGGTACGCCGGGTCACCGCACGACGGAGCGCCTTCAGATCCTGGTCGCCCTTGCCGTCGAGGGATACCGGAACCAGCGGCATGCCCGCCATCTCCGCCATGATCGGGTATCCGTCGAAAGTCGGTGTGCTGGTGATCAGTTCGCCACCTGCCAGTGTTCGCAGGATCTGCATGGCGACACCGGTGGCGCCCGCGCCGACGACCACGTCGTCGGGCGGCACGCCCAGGTGCTCGGCGATGATCCGCGGCAGCTGCTCCGGCCGGAACTCCGGATACCGGTTCGCGTCGGCGAGGGTGTCGGTGACCGCGGCGAGGATGGAAGGCAGTGGGGGATAGGGGTTCTCACTGAGCGACAGGTCGAACAGCGTCGGCGAGGCGGGGGTGCGGAACCGACGGGAGGGGATCGTCGGTTCCGCCAGGTGGATGGTCATCGCGCCGCGCCCCAGCGCACGGCGGCCGCGCCGGCGAAGTCGCCCGCGTGCGCGAAGGCCGACATCAGCACCACCGACCCGTTGCGCAGCCTGCCCGCCCGGTTCTCCGCATCGAGTGTCACCGGAATGCCTGCGGCGAACAGGTTTCCGCACTCGTCGAAGGTGTCGGGATGACGTTCGGCGGGCAGTTCCAGCGCGTCGTGCCAGTTGCGCAGGAACAGCCGGTTGGGCTGATTGGTGACGAAGGTGTCGATATCGCGGCCCTTCACCCCGATGTGATCGCACACCGCCAGCGCCACCTCGGGGACAAGCCGGTTGCCGCGTGCGAACACCTTGGTGATCTTGGATTCGGTGAAACTCACACAGCCCTGGCCCTCGCCCGGTTCCCAGTACTTGCGCGGGCCGTTGGTGGAGAAGTCCATGTCACCGGCGAATTCGGGATAGGTGCGGCATTCGATGTCGAGGATCGGCGCCGAGTCGTCCTTGCGCAGCAGGCCGATGCCGCAGCCGTCGCCGGGTACCGGGGCCTGGGCGAGTTTGCGGATGTCGGACTGGGTGAACACCGGTCCCGCGCAGTTCTGGGCGGCGACGATCAGCGCGGTGCGTGCGTCGCTGGTGGCCATGATCATGCGGGCCAGCTCCATCATGTGCACGAAGGCCGCGCAGCCGCCGTTGTGCACATCAAGGACGTGCGCCGGTTTCGCGCCGAGTCGCCGGGCCAGCTCGGGGCCGGCGCCCATGACCGGATTGTCGGGCAGCTGGGTGTGGGTGATGAGGATGTCGATCTCGGACGCGAGGTCATCGCCGTGCCGTTCCCGCAGCGGGGCGAAGGCCTGTTCGGCCATGTCGACGGCGGTTTCGTCGCGGGCGATGTGATGGCGTCCGGTGGGGGAGCGGAACATCACGTTCTTCGCCATCCGCTCGGAGCGGGAGTACTGGGTGAAGTAGTCGGTCGGGACCGGATCGCCGGGCAGATAGCTCGCGACGTCGACCAGACTCACCTGCGGGAAATTCACTGCATCCACTCCGGCTTGATCGGCAGCCCGTGAGCCGCGCGGTATTCACAGATGGCCTTGAGGTTGTCCAGCTCCAGCTGGTGACCGGCGGAGAACATCTCCCAGAAATCGCCGACCCACACCGGGCGCTTCGGCGGCGCGGTCTCCGGATAGCCGTTCTCGTCGTAGAACGGGTGCTTGCAGTTGACCCACAGCACCACCGACCCGGGCTTGTCGAACACGACCTGCGCGTCGATCACCCGCATCAGGTAGATCATCCACAGGTGTTCGGACTGGTCCCAGGCGCAGTGGTAGTCGACGGTCATCGCGTCGGGGTGGGCGACGGTCCTGGTGAAACACTTGGTCGTATCGCCGAGCCGGTCGTAGGACAGCCACAGTCCCGGCTCATCGGTCTCGTGGAACCCGCGCAGGCTGTAGGTCCACTCCTCGAGTGAGCGGGTGTCGGCGAGATACTCGAAGACCTCGCGCGGTGGCGCCGCGATGTAGGTCTGCACGGGGCAGTAGTCGCCGTAGATCTGGTCGTGCGGGTACACCGACCGCAGCATGTCCATGATGATCGGCGTGGTCGCCTCCCGATCGGAATTCTCGATGCGCAGGACGCCGGGGATCACCTCCTCGGGGATATCGCTGAGTGCGGGCAGGGCGCTGGCGGTCACGGTGTACTCCTCGCGGCGTCGATGGTCGACAGGAAGGGCAGGAAGGGTGGGATTTCGTCGGGGTCGCACAGGATTTCGAGGAACGAGGGGCCGGTGGCGGCGAAACTGCCGCGCAGGGCTTCGGTGAGGTCATCGGGGGCGTCGACGGTGCGTGCGGGCAGATCGGGGAACATGGCGGCGATGCCTGCTCCCAGCTGTGCTGGGCGGAAACGGTTGAAGCTGTAGCGATTGCGGTAGTAGAGCTGTTCGCGGGTGACGCACATGGCGTGCGCGTTGTTGTTGAACACCACGAAGCTGATCGGCAGATCGTGTTCGATCGCCGTGTGCAGTTCCATGCCGTGCATGTAGAACGCGCCGTCGCCGGCGATCACGATCGTGCGATGCGGACCGTCGGCGGCGTCGTGCCGGGCGAACGCGGAGCCGATCCCCGCGCCGAAGGCGTAACCCATCCCGCCCATCCCGAGGGCGACGACGAAACGTCCACCTTCGGGCACCCTCAGGTAATGCACCACGGACGCGCCGGTGTTACCCGCGTCGGCGAAAATATCGGCGCCGGTCGGCAGTTCGCACTGAATCGCCTCGACGACGGTGCGGTAGCGCAGGCCGGGGCCCGCGGCGCCGGGCACCGGCATGGGGGTGAGGTCGGTGGTCGGTGCGGGGGCGACGGCCGGGGTGGCGTCGAGGCGGGTCAGCAGGTCCCTGATGGTCGCGGCGAGATCGGTCCCGGTGACGTGGAGCGCGGCCGGATACGGCGCCAGCGCGCCGATGCTGAGCAGCGGGAGGTCGGCGATGGCCGACTCGAGGCCTGCGCCGGCGGTGACCGGCAGCCGGGTGCCGACAAGCAGGCAGGCATTCGCCGTGGTCAGCGCCTCGAGAAGCTCGGCGTGGCCCATGCTGCCCGCGACGCCGCAGTAGCCGGGGCCGGTATTGGCGTAGACATCCTTGGCGTCGGGCGCCAGGCCGATCGAGGCGTCCAGCGCGGTGACGAGTTCGATGAGTTCGGCGCGGGCGTTGTCGCGAGCCACCTGATCACCGGCGATGATCACCACCTTGCCGGTGCGCCGGGCGGTGGTGAGTTCTTCGGCGATCGCGTCGGTCGAGGCAGCGGGCGGTGTCGTGGCCGCGGCTGGGTGCCGGGTGACGTTGCCTCGCGATTCTTCGAGGATGTGCTTCGGCATCGACCGCTGCTGAACATCTTTCGGCAGCAGCAGCACAGCCGGACCGCCCGCCCGGGCCGCCGCGACGGCCGCTGCGAACTGCGCGGGCAGATCAGCGGGATCGGTGACCCGCGCGCAGTACCGGCTGACCGTGGCGAACAGCGCTGTCGCGTCGATGGATTCGGCCAGGCCACTCGAATCCTGGAAGGCGCCGTGTCCTTCCAGGCTCGTCGGCGGCTGACCGACAAGAGCCAGCACCGGCACCCGCGAGGTATAGGACTCGGCCAGCCCGGCAACCAGATTCATCGCCCCGCCGCCCGAGGTGGCGGCGACGACGCCGAGGCCGCCGGTGCTGCGCGCGTAGCCGTCGGCCATGGTTGCGGCGGAGAACTCGTGCTTGGCGACGATGCCGACCGGGTGCCCGCCCGCATCGAAGATCGCGTCGTAGAGGTCTTCGATATTGGCGCCGTCGACTCCGAAGATATGGGTTACCCCTAGCGCGGACACCGCCTCGGTCAGGTAGTCGACCACTCTGTCCGGCATCTGCCCTCCTCTTCCGCGTCTATCCGTCGGGTACCCGGTAACCAGTAGGCATCGACGGACGGATCGCCGCGTACACGATGGATACGGGCTGGCTCCGGCGCGGGTTCACCGGGCGCCGAAATCCCCCTCTTGTGTGTACGTATACATCTACGTATAGTGGGTTCATGCCCAACAAGACGATCTACGTAGCCGACGACGATCTGCCCCTGTTCCAGCGGGCGCAGGAGCTCGTCGGCGGCAACATCTCCGGCGCGGTCGTCGCCGCGCTGCGCCGATTCATCGACCTGGAAGAAGGACGCCAGGCGGGTTTCGACGAGATCGTGCTGCAGGTGGGTCGAGACGGCGTGCGGCAGGTGCGGTTTCAGGGCACCCTGCTCGGCGAATGGCGCGACGTCGGCGACGAGCGAGTGCTGCACCAGCGGGTCTACCGCAGCCGCAAAGGCAAGCTCGTGCTGCATACGCACAAGGCGCTGTGGAAGGACTACCCGACCGGCGACGCCGCCGGTGACCTGAAGGACTGGAAGTACTGGCGCCGGATGTTCGGCATCGGCGACCGGCCTTGGGACTGGGGCGATTACGACTACGAAGTCCTCGACGACGTGTCGGATCTGAAGGGCCGCGTCCCCGACAAGCTGTACCGCAAGGTCGAGGACATCCACTCGCATCCGCAGATCGAGGAACTCGACATCTAGGCCCCTGGCCACAACCGCATACCCACACCATCTACCGCAGCCCCTGGGGGCTGTGTCGATGACTCATGCACTTATTCGCAGTAATGAATGAAATTCTCTGGAAAGGGACGACCATGGTCAACTCGGCCATCACCGCACGAGGCCTGCGCAAGGCCTACGGCGACCACACGGTTTTCGACGGCATCGACCTCACCGTCGCCGAGGGCACGATCTTCTCCCTGCTCGGCCCCAACGGCGCCGGCAAGACCACCACGGTGCAGATCCTCACCACGCTGATCGGCGCCGACGGCGGCGAGATCGCGGTCGGCGGCTACGACGTGGTGCACGACCGGGAGGGCGTGCGTGAGCTGATCGGCGTCACCGGGCAGTTCGCCGCCGTCGACGAACTGCTGACCGGCCGCGAGAACCTGCACATGATGGGCGACCTGAACCACCTGTCCCGCCGCGACACCCGCAGCCTGGCCACCGAACTGCTCGAACGCTTCGACCTGGTCGAGGCGGCCGACAAGCCGGCGAGCACCTACTCCGGCGGCATGACCCGCAGGCTCGATCTGGCCATGACGCTGGTCGGGAACCCGCGGGTGATCTTCCTCGACGAGCCGACCACCGGCCTCGACCCGCGCAGCCGCCGCGCCATCTGGGACATCATCCGCGGCCTGGTCGACGACCTCGGCGTCACCGTCTTCCTCACCACCCAGTACCTCGAGGAGGCCGACCAGCTGGCCGACCGCATCGCGGTGCTCGACCACGGCCGCATCGTCGCCGAAGGCACTGCAGCGGAACTGAAGCGGCTGATTCCCGGCGGCCACATCCGCATCGACTTCGCCGATCAGGCCGCCCTGGCCGCGGCCGAGTACGCGCTCGGCCCGTCCGCGCGGGTGCTCGACGGCGGCGACGGCCTCACCCTCGCCGTGCCGAGCGACGGTGGCGTGCGCTCGCTGCGCGCCGTGCTCGATCTGCTCGACGCCGAAAACATCGAAGCGGGCGGCATTTCCGTACACACCCCCAATCTCGACGACGTCTTCCTCACCCTCACCGGCCGCGCCACCATCGAGCAGGAGTCTCTGGCATGAGCACCAATACCGTTGCGAACAAGCACGCCTTCGCCGACACCATGACCATGTTGCGGCGCAACATCATCCACGCCAAGCGCTACCCGAGCATGATCTTCGGCATCCTGATCATGCCGACCGTGCTGCTGCTTGTCTTCAACTACGTCTTCGGTGGGGCGCTGGAGAAGTCCTCCGGCGGCGAGTACATCGACTACCTGGCGCCGGGCATGCTGCTGTTGCTGCCCGCGTACATGACAGTGTCGGTGGCCGTCTCGATCGCCACCGACAAGAGCAAGGGCATCGTGAATCGCTTTCGGGTGATGGCGATCTCGCAGTCGTCGATGCTCACCGGGCACGTGCTCGGTTCGCTCATCCAGGCGCTGGGTGGCATGGCCGTGATGACCGGCATCGCGCTGCTGATCGGCTTCCGGCCGAACGCGAACCTCGTCGAATGGGTGGCCGCCTTCGGTCTGCTCACCCTGGTGACCTTCGCGTTCACCTGGCTCGCCGTCGCCCTCGGCCTGCTCTCGCCCAATCCCGAAAGCGCGAGCAACGCACCGTTTCCGATCGTGATGATGCCGTTCCTCGGCAGCGGCCTTGTCGCCACCGACACCATGCCGATCGGCCTGCGCCAGTTCGCCGAATACCAGCCCTTCACCCCCATCACCGAAACCCTGCGTGGTCTCCTGATGGGAACCGAGATCGGCGCCAACGGCTGGATCTCGCTGGCCTGGTGCGCGGTCATCGCAGGCGGCGGCTACCTCTGGTCCAAGTCCATCTTCCGCAAGCAAGCGAGCTGAAAGTCTCTGCCCAGCAAACGGTCCGGCCCGCAAAGGCCGGACCGTTCTGCGTTCAGACCTGGGCGACCAGGACGGTGCGGCCGGAGTCGATCGAGGTGATCTCGATGGTGCTGATGGATTCCGGTGGGGCGTCGATGGTGCGGTCCACCGTCAGTTCCGTGCCGGGGCCCGCTGGCCATTGGTCGAGGGGGATGCGTTTGTCGTCCGCTGTCACGACCAGGCCGTAGGTCCAGGTGGTGCCGTAGCCGTAGTCGACGCCGCCGTAGCTGCAGGTCATCACCAGGCGGGTGCGGTCGCCGTCGCGGACCAATTTCACCGAGGCGCTGATCGGGGTCTGTACGACGGCCTGCATCTGCTGCTGGGCGACGACCTGTTCGGTGGAGGTGCCGGGGCCCGCGACGGTGACCGTCACCGGCACGGCGATCACCACCGCGGCGGCAGCGGTCGCGACCGCGGTGCCGATCCCGAGCCAGCGGCGGCGCCTGCGACGCTGTGCGGCCGCCGCGGCCAGTGAGGGGAGCAGGTCGGGTACCGGTGGGGACGCGGGTTCGGGCGATTCGATCATCGACAGCGCGGTATCGCGATCGACGAGGGCGAACATGCCAGGCAGGCCCGCCAGCTCGGCGACCGCAGCCTGGCAGTGCGGGCAATCGTGCAGGTGCGCTTCGTATTCGCGGCGCTCGGTGGCACCGAGGGAGCCGAGGACGTAGGCGGCATCCCAGGTGCTGTACTCGTCGGAGAGATCGGTCATCTGTTCGTCACCCCCATCTCCTGTAACGCCAGGCGCATCGCGCGCATGCCGTAGTGCAGGCGCGACTTCACCGTCCCCGGCGGAATGCCGAGCTCGTCGGCGATCTGTGCCATCCCGAGTCCGCGATAGTAGGCGCGCACGATCACCTCGCGATGATCCGGGCTCAGCTTGCTCAGCGCGTCGGCGACCAGCCAGCCGTCCAGCGCCCGGTCGGACTGGTCGGGGCTGACCTGCTCCGGCGGTGTGTCGGTGCCGAACTCGCGGCGGTGGCGCGCGCTGCGGTGCTCGTCGACGGCGAGGTTACGTGCCACGGTGAACAACCACGCGCGCGGTGAGGTCTCGGTCTGTTCCAGCACCGCGGGCCGCTGCCAGGCCCGCAGCAACGTCTCCTGCACGATGTCCTCGGCCCGGCCGGGATCGCGCACCAGGCCGAGGGTGAAACGCCAGAGTGCGGGAGCGTGCTCGGCGTAGAGCGCGCGCATCAGTTCGTCGCGACCGTCGTCCATCGGCGGTCCGGGTCACTGCTCGTCGATATTCATGGTGTCACTCCTGCTCTGTCGAAGGAGTAACGGGATCAGTTGCGTTCGAGTTCAATCGGGTGCGTCGCCAGCAGGGCGAGGGGCAGCGGCTGGCGCCGCAGCACGCTCGCCCACAGGTCGTGGCGGTCGGTGGCGAGCGGATCCGACGGCAGCGCCGAGACAACGACCCAGTCGTCGTTGTCGAGTTCGCCGTCGAGCTGGCCCATCGACCAGCCCGCGTAGCCCGCGAAGATCCGGATGCCCTCGACCAGCGGGCCGATCTCGGCGGGATCGGCGTCCAGGTCGACAAGCACCACCCGGCCGTCGACCCGGCGCAGCCCGCGCACATCGGTGATGTCGGCGCCGGTCCGCAGCGTGCCGAGGCACAGGGCCGCGTCCCGTTTCACCGGACCGCCGATGTACAGGTCGGTCGGGGTGGCGGCCAGCTCGGCCCACAGCGGGAGCACATCGCGCACCGGGGTCTCGCTCGGCCGGTTCAGCACCACGCCGAGACTGCCCGCGTCGTTGTGCTCGATGACGTACACCACGGTCCGCCGGAAAGTCGGTTCAACCAGGTCGATCGCCGACACCAGCAGGTTGCCGGCGCGGACGCCCACCGCGGGGTGCCCGCGCCGCCGGTCATCGCCGTGCCCGTCGCGAGTCCGGCGCTCGTCCGGGTCGTCTCCGCGTGCCACCGAGCCATCATCGCATTGGTACGGTGTCGCGCGCTCCCCGCGGACCGCTCTGGACCGGAAATATTCTCGCCGAAACGGTCGCGGGCGCGCCCGGTAGGGTCGCGGCATGCACTCGCCCGAGGTCCTGCTCGAGAACAGCGACGCCGTGTACGACTACTACCTGCGACATCAGCAGAATCGCTGGAAGGCGCTGGGTGGCTATGCCATCCTGGCCCGCCGGTTCCGGCCGCGGGTGGCCTTCGCCGATGACGCGAAACAACAGCTCGAGGCGCTGATCCGCAGCGGCCGCCCGGTCGTCTACGCGATCAATCACCTGTCGAACAACGACCCGTACACCGTCGCGGCGACCGCGTGGTACTCACCGTTGCGCCGACGGATCGGCCGGGTGCGGGTGCTGGCCAAGGACGAACTGTTCATCGATCCCGACCAGCGCCGCAAGGTCGACATGATGGGCGGCATCCCCGTCTTCCGCGGGCGCGACCACGGCATCAGGGCCGTCAACGCCGCAGGTCAGCGCATGATGGACATCTGCGCGCAGCGCCTGGCCGCCGGTGATCACCTGGCGGTCTTCCCCGAGGGCACCTGCAACCACGTCGATCCGGCGAAGGTGCAGCCCGTCGGCAGCGGGATCGGTCATATCGCGTTCCGCGCGGCCAAGCTGAACGCGCCGCCCGCGCTGGTCGCCCTCGCGATGAGCTACGGACCGCGACCCGATCCGACGGTGGAACCCACCGCGGAGGAGGCCGTCTCGGCGCGGTTCATGTTCCGTGCGCCGGTGCTGGAGCTTCCGCAGCGGCCCGCCGACATCGCCCGGCTCGTCAAGGAGGAATTGCAGCTGGCCGTCGACGGTGCCGTCGCGAGCTACTGAGGCAGCCCGAACAGCTCCCTGGCCCGCTGCGGCACCAGCGAGATGTAGGCGGGATGGGTCTTGACGAAATGCAGGACCACCGGACACAGCGGCAGCACGCCGAATCCTTCGGCGCGGCTGGTGTCGAGCGCGGCCTGGGTGAGCGCGTTCGCCATGCCCTGACCCTCGAACCGGGGATAGATCTCGGTGTGCACGAGGGCACGCTCGGCCCCGGTGTCCTGGTACTCGATATAGCCGGCGGGAGCCCCGTCGGCGGTGAGTTCGAACCGCTCGAGTGCGGTGTTGTTGCGGACCTCGGTCGCCATGCGTCGAAACTACCCCGGTCAGCGGCCGGGCCGGTGTGGTCTGCGTATGGCGGGTTCGGGCCGGAGCCGTGACAATGTCGGGATGACGGACCGACCACGTGTGGTGCTCGCCCCCGACAAGTTCAAGGGTTCGCTCACCGCGCCCGAGGTCGCCGCGGCGCTGGCGACCGGGATCCATCGCCGCGCGCCGGGCGCCGACGTGCAGTGCGTGCCGGTGGCCGACGGCGGGGACGGGATGGTCGACGCCTTCGTCGCGGCGGGCTGGCAGCGGGTCGAGGTGCCGGCGCCGGGCCCGACCGGTGCGCCGGAGCGCGCGGTCTACGCCGTGCGTGGTGACACCGCCGTCGTCGAACTGGCGGCCGCGGTCGGGGTGGCCAAGCTGCCAGGCGGCAGGCTCGACCCGATCGGGGCGAACACCTTCGGCCTCGGTGTCGTGGTCGCGCACGCGCTCGACAACGGCGCCCGCGAGGTGGTGCTCGGGCTCGGCGGCAGCGCGTCCACCGACGGTGGCGCCGGCCTGCTGCGCGCGCTCGGGCTGCGCCTGCTCGACCGGGACGGGCGCGAGTTGGGCGGTGCACCCAGCGATGTGGTCGCCCTGCTCAGCAGCGTGGTCACGGTCGATCGGTCCGGGCTGCACCCGGCGATCGCGCAGACCAGATTCACGCTGGCCTGCGATGTGGACAATCCGCTGCTCGGCCCCGCTGGTGCGGTCGCGGTGTACGCGCCGCAGAAGGGCGCCGACCAGGCGCAGATGCGGGAACTGGAAGCGGCGCTGACCAATTGGGCCGCGGTGCTCGGCACCGGCTATGCCGAGATCGGTGGGTCGGGCGCGGCGGGCGGTACCGGATTCGGTGTGCTGGCCGTCCTCGGCGCGCAGGTTCGCAGCGGTATCGATGTGCTGCTCGACCTGCTGAAATTCCCCGCCCTGGTGGACGGCGCCACGCTGGTGGTCACCGGCGAGGGGTCGCTGGACCATCAGAGCATGCACGGCAAGGCGCCGGTCGGAGTCGCCGCGGCGGCCAAGGCCGCCGGTGTCCCGGTGGTCGCCGCCGTCGGGCGAACGCTGTTGTCTCCCGGCGAGATCCGTGCCGCCGGATTCGCCGGGTGCTACGCGCTCAGCGATCTCGAACCCAATCCGCGCCTGTCGATCAGGAACGCGGCGGCACTGCTCGAACGGGTCGGTGAGCGGATTGCTTTGGAGCGCTGGTGATTCCATAGCCGGACCGCGTCGCTCGCGCCCGCCCGGCGCGCCGCATCACATCGCGACAGTGGCAGTGCGCACCGGCGCGACCGGTGCCTGGGTGCGGGTGTTCGCGGTGAGTGCGACGCGGTGCGCGTCGCCCCACGCCTCGAGCGGTACCAGCGCCAGCCGCAGGGTTTCCCCGAGATCGGTCAGCGAGTACTCCACCCGCGGCGGGATCTCGGGATAGATCTCCCGGTGCACCACGCCCGTGCTCTCGAGGTGCCGCAGGTTCTCCGCGAGCACCTTCTCGCTCACCCCGTCGAGCATGCGCCTGATCTGCCCGAACCGCTGCGGTCCGCTGCCGAGCACCCACATCAGGTGCAGTCGCCACTTGCCGCCGACGACGTCGATGGCCAGGCTCATGCCACACACATCGTGATCCGCGTCACTGCTCATGTCCGGTGCACCCTTCTGACCGTATTTCGAACCTCTGGGTAAGCAACCGTACGTCGACGTTCGGTCTTCCCCGACGATACCCGCGCGACCACCATGGATCCCGGCGCCGCAACCAGCAAGCATCGAGAACCGAAGGGGCAGCACATGTCCGAGCAGAGCAAGACCCGTTCCGTATCCGTCCTCGGTCTCGGCCCGATGGGCCAGGCCATGGTCAGGGCCTTCCTGGCGGCCGGCGTCGAGGTCACCGTGTGGAACCGCAGCACGGCGAAGGTCGACGCGATGGTGGAGCTCGGCGCCAAACGCGCCGACTCGGTGGCCGAGGCGCTCGCCGCGAACGAGGTGTCGGTGCTGAGCCTGACCCACTACGCCGCCATGTACGACGTCCTCGCTCAGGCGCCGGAAGCCTTGGCGGGCAAGGTGATCGCCAACCTGTCGTCGGATTCGCCGGAGAAAGCGCGAGCCGGTGCGGCCTGGGTCCGCGAACGCGGCGCGGAGTTCCTCTCCGGCGGGGTGATGTCGGCGGGCGACAATATCGAACATCCCGCGTCCTACATCTTCTACAGCGGCCCGAAGGCGGTGTTCGACGCGCACGCCGAGCTGCTGCGCCCGCTCAGCCCGCAGGAGTACCTCGGCGCCGACGACGGCCTCGCGCAGGTCTTCTACCAGGCGCTATTGATCACCTTCCACCCCTGGCTGCTGTCCTTCGACCAGGCGACCGCGATGATCGCGAAGTCCGGTCACGACATCGCCCAGTTCGTGCCGTTCGCGATCCGCTCCAGCGAGGCGTACCCGTACTTCATGGAGCAGTTCTCGGTCGCCAACCAGAACGGCGGCTGGGCGGATCTGGCGACACTGAAGATGATGGTCGCCGGCGCCCAGCACATCATCGACGCCAGCGAGGAAGTCGGCGTCGACGCGGGGTTCTCGCACCTGTCGCAGCAGTACTGGCGCAAGGCGGTCGCCGCCAGCGAGGCGGCGGGCAAGCCGGTCTCGACCTACGAATTGTTCCGTGGCACAGACTGATCCGACGACTCTCGCCCGGCACACGAGGTGCCGGGCGAGTGTGGTGTCATCCAGTCTCGAGGTGCCGCCACGATCCGTCGATCTCGATCGCGACGGCCTCGGCGGGCAGCAACGCCGAGCGCATGCCGAGGCCGAGCCAGTACATCGAGAACAGCTGGGCGAGGCTCTGCAACCAGCCAGGCAGCGCGGTGATCGGGTACCGGATACCGGAGATCGCGATCATCCCCATCAGCGGCAATGTCAGCAAGATGTTGTTGCTTGATAAATCGGGCATTCCAGACAACGAGAGCACTGCTCTTGACAATCGATCGAGCAGCGCGCATGCTTTAACTCAACAGAGAGCAGTGCTCACAGTTCAGGAGTGATCAAGATGGACAACGCCACCCGCTACCTCGGCCCCACCGGTTTCGACCCGATCATGAACAAGATCGCCAACCTGCTGCCCAAGCTGGGGATCAGCGTCATGGGTTCGCGGCTGCTTGCCGTGCGCGGCCGCAAGAGCGGGGAATGGCGTACCACCATGGTCAACGTGATGACCGGCGCCGACGGCGCGCGCTACCTGGTCGCCCCGCGCGGACACACCCAGTGGGTGCGCAACCTGCGCGTCGCGGGCGACGGCGAACTGCGTCTCGGCCGCAAGGTGGAGCCCTTCGCCGCCACGGAGGTCGCCGACGCCGACAAGGTCCCGCTGCTGCGGCTCTACCTGGAGAAGTGGGGCTGGGAGGTCGGCAAGTTCTTCGAAGGTGTCGACAAGAACGCCACCGACGAACAGCTCGCTGCCATCGCCCCTGGCTTCCCGGTATTCCGTCTCGCCTGATCAGGCGGGCACATGGGTAACTTCTCGGGCACGGGCTAACCTGCCCAGCATCGAACCGCCGGCCGCGTCCCCGGATCTGTCGCGCCTGAGTCTGGCCTAAATGCGGGGGGAGGCGGAACAGCTCAAGAATTCGATCGCGGCGGCATAGCCCTGGATGCCGAGGCCCGCGATCACCGCGGTCGCGATCGGGGAGACGAACGAATGGTGCCGGAACTCCTCGCGGGCATGCACATTGCTGATGTGCACCTCGACGATCGGCACCTCGGGAATCACCAGGGCGTCGCGCAACGCCACCGAGGTATGGGTGAGCCCACCCGGATTGATCACGATCGCCGAGACCTCACCGCGGGCCTGCTGGATCCGGTCGATCAGGGCGCCTTCGTGATTCGACTGGAACGCGACGACCTCGCGCCCGAACCGGGCGGCGGTCCGCTCGCACAGCGCGACCACGTCGTCGAGGGTGTCGGCGCCGTAGATCTGCGGCTGACGGGTGCCGAGCATGTTCAGATTCGGCCCGTTGAGCACGAGAATCGGGCCGGTGGCCTGCACGGTGTCTGCCATGCAGGCCACCTTAATTCACTCAGCCCTGCGGGCCCTCCGAGCGCAGGTCGTCGACCTTGCGCATGGCCTCGCGCAGTTCGGCGAGCCAGCTCTCGGCGTGCTTGCCCGCCAGTTTCACCGTCCAGGCCAGTGCGTCGGCGCGGGAACGGGCGACGCCCGCGTTGATCAGGGTGTCGAGGACCTGGCGTTCGGGCTGGCGCAGCCGGGTCATCACCGGAACGGCGAGGTGGGTGAACAGGATTCGCTCACCGTCGACCCGGACGCCCCAGGCGACACTGCGCCCGTAGCGGCGCTGGGCCTCGTCGGCGATCTGCATCCTGGCCGGGCGGGTGGACTCGCGGAAGCGCGCGAGCGCACCTTCTTTCGTCGCCGCCGACACCGGCGGTGCGTCGGCATCGGTGGATGTGGGCTGCGGGATCGGGAGTTCGCCGACGACGACGATCTCGTCGCGGTCGATATTGATCTCGGGCGGGCCGGTGAACCAGTCGTCGGGCAATCGTCCGGCGAACCAGTCGGGGACGTCGGCCGGGTCGGGGAGATCTGCTTGCTGCCAGCCGCCCGGCCGGCCGAATCCGCGTTCGCGATGGGCGTTCCGCATGGAAATCACCTGCTATCTCTGTTGCGCACGTTGCGATGATTACAAGATTACGCCGATATATGCGTAGCGGTTTATGCTCTGCGAGAACGAAGGGATTCGGGGTGATCCGCGCCGGCATCGCCGGGGTTGGATGTCGGCGGGCCTGGGTACCCTCGCGTTGAATCGCCGGGACGATCCGAGTTCCGCGCGACTCGGCGGGACTGCCGGTACGGTAAGTGCGCCAGTTGTTGCCACTGGCTGGGCGAGGTTCGAAAACACCCCCTCACCGGGGCGCGATTTCGGGCACAATCAAGGTGCTGAGGATGGGTAGCGTCCCGTGATACCGGGGCATCGGAGACGGGTCAACTTCCGGTACGGTGGATTTGTTACCGGAGTGGCAAGAGTGAAGAGTGGGCGATATGGATGTGTGGGGATCCCGCCGCTTTCGCGTCCGCGGCGCAATGGCGATCGCGGGGGTTGCGACCCTCGCCATCGCGCTGTGCTCGTGCGGGGTGGGTGGGAAGCCGAGTGAGTCGGAATCGGTTGTCCAGCGGTTTACCGACCTGCTGGACGAGCAGGACTACACCAAGGCTGCCGACCTGACCTCGTACCCCGCCGCCGCTTCGGCAACCATGAAGCAAATGTTCGAGGGCCTGGCGACCGGCACGGTCGACTACGAGCAGACCCAGGTCATCGATCTCGACGCGCAGTCGGCGATCTTCAGCATGGACGTCGCCTGGAACTTCGGCGAGCACAAGGACTGGACCTACACACTGCAGGGCACCGTCCGCAAGCTCGCCATCGGCTGGCGGATCTCCTGGGACCCCGCGGTCATCATGCCGCAGCTGGCAGGCAACCGCACCGTCAAGCTCGTGCGCACCACCGCGAAGCCGCCGCCGCGGGTCGTCGACCTGTCCGGTGACGCGCTGATGACCGAGCAGACGATCAATGTCATCAAGATCGATCCGAGCCGCACCGGCGACCTCGTCGGGTCGACCAACGCGCTGGCCGACGCCATCGAACCGGTCGCGCCGCTGATCACCGGCCCGTCGCTGATGCAGCAGCTGGCCGCGTCCCAGGGCAAGCCGGTCGTCGCGGTCAACCTGCGCGAGGGTGACTTCGCGATCCTGGAACCGCGGATGGCCGCGGTGCCCGGCGTGGTGATGGAGAAGCAGCCCAAGCTGATCTCCGCCGATCGCCGCACCTGGTCGCCCCTGCTGGACGCGCTGCGCGAGGTGTGGAACGACAGCCAGGAGACCACCTCGGGCTGGGGCGTGCAGATCTTCGAGGCCGACGGCCGGTTCGTCAACCAGGTCGCCGGCTATCAGGGCCCGGCGGGGCCGGACATCTCCGCCACCATGGACCAGCGGTTACAGCGCGCGGCCGAGGACGCGGTGGTCAGCGTCGGCACGCCTGCCTCGGTCGTCGCGATCCAGCCGTCGACCGGTGCGGTCGTCGCGGTCGCGCAGAACAGCTACGCCACCGAGAAGGGCCCGATCGCGTTCACCGGGCTGTTCCCGGCAGGCGGCACCATGGAACTGTTCCGCGCGGTCGCCGCGGCCGCCAAGAACAAGGCGCCGCAGGATGTGTCGGTGCAGGAGGCGGCCGAGGCGGCCACCGCGCTCGGTGTCGGCGTCGACTTCAAGGTGCACGGGCTCGACGAGGTGACCGGGCGGATCAGCGCGCCGGGCCGCAGCACCGAGCAGGTGCGCCAGGGCGCCGGCGCCGACGCGGTGCTGGTCAGCCCGTTCGGCATGGCGATCGCCGCGGCCGCGATCTCGCGTGGCTCGGTGGTTCCGCCGATGATCGAGAACGGCAAGCCGAGCACCACCGACACCCCGGTTCCCGCCCTCACCCAGCCCGCGGTCGACCGGTTGCGCGGCATGCTGCACGAGGGCATCGGCAGGCCGGAAACCACCGCGCTGCGCGGATTCCGCGATGTCACGGCGTTCGCGGCGACCGGCGGACCCGACGGCTGGCTGCTGGCCACCATGGGCGATCTGGTGTTCGCGGTGCACATCGCCGACGCCGACAGCGGCGACGCCACGTCGCGACTCGCCGCGGTGCTGCTGAAATCGCTGGCCGCGCCAGAGCCGTAAAACGGGGCGTGCGTGCAGAGTTTGCCCTGATCAGTGGGCGTTGTGCCGGTCTCGGTGTTGATCATGACCGGTTAGGCTGCTCCAGTGAAGAAGTTCCTACCGTTCGCCGCTGATGTCCTGTTGGTGATTGTCTTCTGCGCGATCGGGAGGCGCAGCCACGATGAAGCGGTCATCGCCGGTCTCGTGAAGACCGTGTGGCCCTTCGGCATCGGCTTACTGATCGGCTGGGCGCTGGCGGTGCTGGTCGCGCGCGACACCCGCTTCGACGCGACGGCGCTGTGGCCGAGCGGAATCCTGATCTGGCTCGGCACCCTCGTCGGCGGCATGGTGCTGCGCGCCGTCAGCGGCCAGGGCGTCGCCGTGAGCTTCGTGATCGTGGCGGCCTGCGTTCTCGCGCTGTTCCTGCTGGGCTGGCGAGCGGCCATCCGCGCGCTGCGCTGAACCTCCGGTCAGATTCGGCGCTGCTGCTTGAACTCCTGCTCGTACTCTTCGTCGTCGGCCTGCGGTGTGCGGAACAGGAACGCGAAGACGATCCAGCCGACGATCGCGACCAGGATGAAGCTGACGAACCGGTAGACGAACGCGGCGGCGACAGCCTGGGAGGCGGGCAGACCCGCGCCCGCGGTGAGGCCGTAGATCAGCGTCGCGTCGACGTAGACGATGCCGCCCGGCGCGAACGGGATGGAACCGACGGCCTTGCCCGCGGTGAACGCGATGAGCAGGCCGGACAACTTGGGATCGGCGCCGACCGCGAAACAGGCGGCGCCGAGACAGGCCACGTCGGCGAACCGGTGCACCAGCGCCCAGCAGCCGACCAGCGCCGCGTCCTTCTTGCCGAGGTCGACCGATTCGAGCTGGGCCCTGATCTCGGCCAGCTTCGCGATGCCGTGATTGGCGGGCTTCTTGCGGATCCGGTTCACCAGCGCGAGCACGCGGCGCAGCATCGCCTCGAGCGTGCCGGGATGCCGGGCGAGATAGTTGCCCGCGATCAGCAGCGCCGCCAAGATCACCAGCGACCCGATGAGTTTGGGCCCGATCTGATTCCCGACCAGCGCCGCACCGGCGATGCCGAGCAGCGCGAGCCCGGCCGCGGCGACCACGCCCGAGAAGACAAGCTGCCAGGACGCAACGATCGGGCTCGCACCCCAGCGCCGGGTCTGGCGGTAGGTGAACGCGGTGGAGAAGACCTGGCCCGCGGGCAGTGTCACCGACATCGCGGTCGCGCCGTACACCACCGACACCGATTTGCGCTGGCTGACGTCGACCCCGCCCGCGTGCAGCAGTTGCTTCTGTACCCGGCCGAACCCGCTCATCGACATCGCCTGCAACACGACGCACACGACCACCCAGCCCCAGTGGATCTCGGTGAGCGTGCGCCAGGATTCGTGCAGGCGCGGCCACAGATAGACGCCTTCGCCGACGAGCAGGATGAGCAGCACCGCGCCGAGCACCCATTTCACCCACCGGAACCGGGCGCGGCGCTCGGCCGGGGGCGAGGCGGGTTCGCCAGTTAGGTCGCCTTCGGCCGTCACCGTCTCAGCCTAACGAACGCAGCTGTTCTTCCTGGTCCTCGTCGTCCGTGGCGTTCGCCGGCTTGGGCCAGGCCAGGCGGGTTTTCCTGCGTCTGCCACGCAGCTGGACCTCGTCGCCGGTTTCCCAATGGTCTTGCTCGCTTTCGTCGGCGAAGTAGAGCGCGCTGCCCGAAGCGAGAACGCGGCCGGGTTGATCTTTGGCCAATTCGGTGAGCCGCGACGCCTCGTTGACGGGGTCGCCGATCACGGTGTATTCGAAACGATTCGCGGCGCCGATGTTTCCGGCGACCGCGAGGCCCGCCGAGACGCCGATGCCGACGTCGAGGCTGGTCACTTCGCGCAGCGCTTCGCGCAGATCGCGGGCGGCGGCCAGCGCGGCGCTCGGTGCGTCGGGGCGGTCGAGCGGCGCGCCGAAGATGGCCAGCGCCGCGTCACCGACGAACTTGTTGACGAAACCGTGGTGGCGGTCGATCACGTCGACCACCACCCGGAAGAACTCGTTGAGCAGGCTGACGACCTCGGTCGGCGGACGCTCGGCCGCCGCGGCCGTCGAGCCGACCATGTCGACGAACAGCACCGCGACGAACCTGGTCTCACCGCCCAGTTCGGTGCCGTAGTCCAGGGCGCGCTGGGCCACGTCCTCGCCGACGTGCTGACCGAACAGTTCCTGCAGCTTGCGCCGCTTGGCCGCCTCCTCCATCATCCGGTTGAAGCCGACCTGCAGCAGGCCGATCTCGCTGCCGTCGTAGACCTCCACCTGCACGTCGCGCGCGCCGCCCTGCACCCTGTTGATGGCTTGGGACAGCTGGCGGACCGGGTCGGAGATGGAGGATCCGGTGAGCATCGACAGCGCCAGCGCCTGCATGATCACCACGCCGCACAGCAGCAGGATCGAGATGGCCAGCGATTTCGCCGAGAACTTCACATCGGAGGAGATCTGGGTGACGCACAGCAACACGATCGCGATGGTCGGCGCGAAGGTGCCCATGCCCCAGGTCATGGCCATCCTGGTGCCGACGCCGGGGGTGAGCGTGTGGTCGAAGGTGCCCTCGGTCAGCGCCTCGGCGGCGACCGGGCGCAGGATGCGCTCACCGAGCATGTAGGTGAAGCCGAACACGATGGTCGCGGCCATACATTCGGTGACGATCACGGCGCCGGCCAGCTCGGGCGATTCGACGATGATCAGCGCCGCCAGGATGCCGCCGCCGATGATCCACAGCACCAGATGCAGGATCGACTGGCGCAGCGGCACATGCAGCGCGGCCATCTGTTCCTGTCGGCTCGGTGGGCCGCCGCGCATCTGCCAGCGCATCACCGGCCGCAGCATCAGCGCCGCGCCGAAGATGCTCAGTACCGCGGCGGCGCCGAAGACCAGCACCGGCGCGAGGAAGCCGGTCTTGCGCACGCCACCGGGATCGCCTTCGGGTACGGGCAGACCGTATTGGATGAAGGCCCACACCAGGACCGCGCCGAAGGCGTTGGCCAGCAGTACCGAGGTCAGATACAGCGGCCAGCGCGTTCGCATGGTCTGTTTGACCGCTTCCAGAGGCGCCGACACGACCACCAATCTAGCGTTCGGACCGATAGGCTCTCTCGGGTGACCGACCAGAAGGTAGATTCCGCGCCAACGTCCACACCGTGGCGCGCGGACGCCGAGGCGGTACATCCGCTGGTCCGCAAAGCCGCAGCCTGGTCCTGGCGGCTGTTGATCATCTTCGCCGCCCTGCTCGCGGTGGGGATGCTGGTGCAGAAGTTCGCCACCGTGGTGATTCCGCTGGCGATCGCGCTGCTCGCGGCCGCGCTGCTCGCGCCGCTGGTCGACTGGATGCAGCGGGTCGGGATTCCGCGTTCACTCGGCGTGTTCGTGGCGCTGGTCGGGTCGATCGGTCTGCTCGCCGGGATCATGACCTTCGTCGTCGAACAGTTCGTCGACGGTGTGCCCGGGCTGTCCAACGAGGTCACCAACAGTGTGCACAAGGTGCAGGACTGGCTGATCAACGGCCCGCCGCACCTGAGCGATCAGCAGATCCGCAGCGCGGGCGACACCATCGTGCGCACCATTCAGGACAACCGCGAGAGCCTGACCAGCGGCGCGCTGACCACCGCCACCGCGATCGGGCACATCCTCACCGGCGCGTTCCTGATCCTGTTCATCCTCATCTTCTTCCTCTACGGCGGCGACCAGATCTGGCACTTCGTCACCCGGATCATTCCCACCGCGCACCGGGACAAGGTCCGCATCGCCGGTGAGCTGGGCTTCGGCACACTGGTCGGGTTCGTGCGCGCCACGGTCGTCGTGGCCGCGGTGGACGCGATCGGCATAGGAGCGGGATTGGCGATCCTGCACGTTCCGCTGGCGCTGCCGCTGGCCTCGCTGGTGTTCATCAGCGCGTTCATCCCGATCATCGGCGCGTTCTTCGCCGGGTTCGTCGCGGTGTTCATCGCGCTGGTCACCAAGGGTCCGGTGACGGCGTTGATCGTGCTCGGCATCATCATCGCGGTGATGCAGCTGGAAGGCCATGTGCTGCAGCCGCTACTGCTGGGGCGTGCGGTGAGCATCCATCCGCTGGCCGTCGTCCTGGCGATCACCGCGGGCTTGGTGGTCGGCGGGATCGCGGGCGCGCTGCTGGCGGTGCCGTTGATCGCGGTCGGCAACACCGCGATCCGCTACCTGCTGGCCGACAGTCCCGAGGAGGTCTACGGCGAGCTCGCCGGTGGTGAGGACCGAAGATTGTTCTCCGCCGAGCCGGACAAGCCGGAACCAGGGCGTTTCGATGTCGCGCGCACGCTGCGCAAGGCCGAGGCGGAGTCCGGCGATGCGGACGCACACAGCTGAGCTGAGCTCGGCCGACGCGGCGACCGCGCCGCTGTGGCGGGCCGCCCAGGCTTTCCGGCTGGTCACGCTGCTG
Source organism: Nocardia sp. NPDC060259 (assembly GCF_042728775.1). Classification (NCBI taxonomy): domain Bacteria; kingdom Bacillati; phylum Actinomycetota; class Actinomycetes; order Mycobacteriales; family Nocardiaceae; genus Nocardia; species Nocardia sp. NPDC060259. The sequence goes on along the minus strand of NZ_JBHXAY010000011.1, from coordinate 46,317 downwards.
TACGCGATCGGCCAGCAGATCGCCTCGGTGCCCTACTACCAGCATCCGCGGCTGAGCTGGGTACTGATCGCGCTGATGGCGATCTGGTCGGGCAGTTCCGCACTGCTGCTCTCGCAGTGGTATTTCCCCACCGCGACCGGCCGGATTCGCGGCTGGGTGGTCTTCGGCGACCAGGTCGTGACGATCCTGCTGATCGCCTCGACCCGGCTCGTCGCCGATTACGACTGGTACCACGGCCATCAGACCCTGCCGACGACGCTGTGGATCGCCAACTCGGTGATCTCCATGGCGATCCTGCGTGGGCCGGTCGCCGGTGTCATCGCGGGGCTCGGGATGTCGGCGGTGGTCGTGACGGTGCGCGAGCAGTGGGGACAGGATGTGTGGGGCGATGCCACCGCGCCGGTGCTGGTGTCCGTCGGTCTGGCTCTGGGACTGGCCGCCAATACGGCTCGGCGCGCCCAAGTGCAGCTCGAGCGCGCGCTGCGGATCACCGCCGCCGCGCAGGAACGGGAGCGTCTGGCCCGCGAGGTGCACGACGGTGTGCTCCAGGTGCTGGCCTTCATCAAAAGACGCGGCACCGAAATAGGCGGGCCCGCTACGGAACTCGCGCAGCGAGCGGGGGAACAGGAAGTGGCGCTGCGGGTGCTGTTGTCCGAGCAGGCGGAGCATCCGGATTCCGGTGACGCCGAGGTGGATCTGCGTCCGCTGCTGACCACGCAGGCCACGCCGACGGTGTCGGTGGCGACGCCGGGTGATCCGGTGCGCGTCGGCCGGCTCGCGGCGCACGAGATCGCCGCTGCCGTGGCGACCGCGCTGTCCAATGTCGAACGGCACGCTGGGCCGACGGCGAAAGCGTATGTGCTGCTGGAAGACACCGGTGACATGCTGGTGGTGAGCGTGCGCGACGACGGTGTGGGAATTCCGGTCGGCAGGCTCGCCGCGGCCGAAGCCGAAGGGCGGATGGGGGTTTCGCGATCCATCGTCGGACGCATCGGTGCGCTCGGCGGCACCGCCGAACTGCTGACCGAGGGCGACGACCTCGGCACCGAATGGGAATTCCGGATTCCGCGCCACCCGGCGCCCTGAGCGAAGGAGCAGCGATGGCGGACCAGGCCATCACGGTGATGGTGGTCGACGACCACCCGATGTGGCGCGAGGGCGTCTCCCGCGACCTCACCGAGGCCGGGTTCGCCGTGCCAGCCACCGCCGACGGGGTCGGCACGGCCACCCGCCGCGCCGCCGCGGTCCAGCCCGATGTGGTGCTGATGGACATGCAGCTCACCGACGGCAACGGTGCCACCGCCACCGCCGAGGTGCTGCGGGTGTCACCGCACAGCCGGGTGCTGGTGCTCTCGGCGTCGGCCGAACGCGACGACGTGCTCGACGCGATCAAGGCGGGCGCCAGCGGGTACCTGGTGAAGAGCGCGTCGGCGGCCGAGCTGATCGACGCCGTGCGGGCCACCGCCGCGGGCCAGCCGGTGTTCACGCCCGGTCTGGCGGGGCTGGTGCTCGGCGAATACCGGCGGATGGCGACAGCGCCCGTCGCGGCGGATCAGCCGCACCGCCCGTCGCTGACCGAGCGGGAGACCGAGGTGCTGCGGATGGTCGCCAAGGGACTCTCGGCCAAGCAGATCGCGTCGCGGCTGAGCCTGTCGCATCGCACCGTCGAGAATCACGTGCAGGCCACACTGCGAAAACTGCAGCTCGCCAACCGCGTCGAGCTCACCCGATACGCCATCGAGCAGGGCCTCGAGTAATTGGGGGTTTGCCCTGATGTGCGGTGCCCGATTTCCTGGCACTCTCGATGACATGGGCGGTCCCGAATCCCTTTCCGTACCCGGTGCCACGACCTTCGGTCCCGTCGGCGACCGGGACCTGCGCGTCTCCGACGCCGAACGCGAACACGTCGGCCAGCTGCTGCAGCGCGCCGTCGGTCTCGGCATGCTCTCGCTCGGCGAGTTCACCGAACGCATGGACACCGCGCTCGCCGCGAAGACCCGCGGCGAACTCAACGCCGTGCTCGTCGACCTGCCCGGCATGCGGGTGGCTGGCGCGCCCCAGCCTGCCGCCATGCCACGGCCGCGGCCGGTCCCGCCCGGCGGTTCGACCCCCGGCCTGATCCGCAGCCGCCTCTCGGGCGTGCACCGTCGCGGACCGTGGCAGGTGCCGCCGGTGCTGCACCTCAACAACCTGATGTCGGGCGTCACCCTGGACTTCACCGAGGCCGTCATGCAGACCCAGATCGTCGAGATCAAGGTCGACGACTACTGCACCGGCCTGACCCTGCTCGTCCCCGCCGCCGCCACCGTCGACCTCAACGGCCTCGACCTGATCGGGTCCAGCGTCAACAACAAGGTCCGTACCGGCCCGCCCATCGGTCCACTGCACCTGGTCGTCCACGGCCGCGTCCGCTTCGGCTCCGTCACCGCGAAGTACCCGCTGATGGTCCAATGGCGCCGCTTCCTCGGCTCCTGAGGCAATTCACGTAGGAGTCCCGCACCCCACCGGGTGTTTCTACTCATGTCCCGCGCGACCCGCGCGTCGACGATGAAGGCATGAGTACGTCGATCGATCCCGCGCTCGTCGCGCGACTCTCGGGTGAGTTCACCACGCTCGGCGCCCAGATGGGGCGGCTGGGTGGTGAGCTGGAGGTGCTGCGCGCACAGTTGCAGGGGGAGGTGCATCGGTCCGCGGTTGATGCGCAGGCTGTCGCAGGTCGCGCCCGTTCGTCGGCTCCCGGTGCCGAGTGGGCTGGACGGACTTCGGATCCCGGCCGACGAGCTGCCGGGAATGCGGCCGAGGGTGAAGTGCCTGCTGGTGGTGTGCCTGGCGTGGTCGGCGGGAGTGCCGCCCCTTCGGATTCCGACACAGCGGCGGCATCCGGTGCGCCTGCGGGAGATTCGACAGTCTCAGGTGCGGTGTCTCGCAGCGGCGAGCTGGGTCAAGGAGGTGTCGTCGCTGAGAGTGCGGCGGCCACTGGTGCTTCGAGTGGGGCGTCGGCCGCTTCTTCGGTTCCGAGTGGCGCGGCTGCTGGGGGTGGGGTGCCTGTGGATTTGACCGCTGAGGGTGCGTCCGGTGGTGTCCTGACTGGTGGGCTGCCGGCGCCTGGCGGTGTGTCCGCGTGGGGTGTTCCAGTCGGACGGGAAATGCCGGTTGGTGGTCCGTCGGGGGGAGTGCCTTTCCGTGTGCCGGTTCCCGGTGGGGTGCCTGTTGGTGGCGCTCCGATTCCTGCGGGGTGGGCGCCGGGGTATGGGCCTGCTACGCAAATGGCTGCGGCACAGCCTGTTCCGCCGCCCGCGCCGGGGTATGGGGGTTGGGCTGGGACTCCTGGGTATGGCCCGGCGGGTTGGGTGGCTGGGGTGGGGCAGCGGGGGACCGGGTGGGTTGCGCCGCTGGTGCGGGGGCCTCGGACGCCGTGGTGGCAGCGGGAAGGGGTGATCTCGCGGGTGCTGGCGGTGGCTGGGGTCGGGGTGACGCTGATCGGTGTGTTGATGCTGTTGGTGCTCGCTGCACAGGCTGGGTTCTTCGGGCCCGTGGCGAGGGTTGTTGCCGGTGGGGTGCTTTCGGTCGGCCTCGTCGGTTCGGGGTGGCGGGTGTTCGGTCGTCCTGGTGGGCGTGTTGGTGGCATTGCCTTGGTGGCCACCGGGATTGCGGGTGCGTATCTGGATGTTGTCGCGGTGACCGGGTATTACCGCTGGGTAGAGCCTGGGGTCGGACTGGCGGTGGCGCTGGTGGTCGCGCTGATCGGTGTCGGGATCGCGATGCGGTGGCAGTCGCAGCCGTTGGCGGTGGGGGTTGTGCTCGGGGCGGCGTTGTTGTCGCCTGCGTTGACGACCGAGCTGATGCTGCTGGGGTTCCTTGTGGTTTTGCAGGCCGCGGGTGTGCCCGTGCAGATGCGCAGGGAGTGGCCGGCTCTGCACGTGGCGCGCACGTTGCCTGTGGTGCTGGCCGCGTTGAGTGTGATCGCGCTCAGTGGGATCTCGGCGGCCATCGCCGGGGATGAGGTGGAGCGGCGTGGTGGACTGTTGGTCGCGGCGGTCGCGTGTGCGGTGGTCGGGCTGGCCGGCGCGGTGCTCGTAGTGCGTCGCAGGCCCGGTGACATCACCGCGAGCATCACCATCGCACTCACCGCGCTGCCGCTCTTCGCCGCGGCGATGCTGTTCGATCGCGTGATGACCGCGTCGATCACCGGGGCCCTGGCCGCGGTCTTGCTCGGTCTGGCGGCGACGACGCTCGTCCCAGGTCTCGCGGATCGGCTCGGGATTCCCCGGCACACCGCGCTGGTGTCGGCGCTGACCGGTGCCGTGTCGCTCCTGCTGACCTGCGTCAGCGCTACCGGAAGCGAACCGCACCTCCTGCCGACGGTGCTGTTCGCGGTGGCCTTGGCATTCCTCGCCGTGGCCGCGACGAGCCGCACCCGCGTGGGAGCCTGCGTCGGTATCGGCTTCGCGCTGCTCGGTGGACTGGTGCTGCTGGCCATCGCCTCACCGGAAACCCTTGCGCTACACCGTCTCGCGGACCAGCGCCTCGACATCGCGACGGCTGCGGCGGCGGTGCTGGGGCTCGGCGTCGCGGCGATGGTGGCGTGGACGGTGCCCCGGCTTCCCGGCTGGGCCGATCAGGCGCTTGTCACCGGTGTGTGGATCGCGGTGAGTGTCGCAGGCCTGTACTACGTGCTCGTCGCGGCGGTATCGCTGGGTGTATCCCTCGGTGGTTCAGACGGTTTCATCCTCGGGCACAGTCTCGCGACGATCGTGTGGATGGTCGCGGCCACGGCCTCGCTGTTCTACGGGCTGCGCAGGCTGTCCCGGTCGCCGGCCGTCGCGAAGGTGTGCCTGGTGTCGGGTCTGCTCGTCGCCGCCGCCGCACTGGCCAAGCTCTTCCTGTTCGACCTGTCGACGCTGTCCGGTCTGGTCCGCGTCGCCGCGTTCCTGGTCGTCGGAATCCTGTTGCTGCTCACCGGGACTCGCTACGCGCGAGCGTTCGCGGATTCGCGGCCTGCCGATCCTGCCACTTAGGTCAGCCTCGCGGTTGCGGACTTCCGGGTGGATCGCTTACGGTGAGCGCAATCCGATCGGCGCTCTCCAGAAATATGTCGCAGTGTGGGAGCCCCGCCTCATTCATCGAGGCGTGGAGTGGGCGGCTTGATGACACACGCCCATATCCACTGGAGGATTTCCATGCACATCGGTCTCGGACTTCCCATCGCCGACCCCATCGCGCTGCCCGAGTGGGCCCGTCGCGCCGACTCCGCCGGGTTCTCGACACTCGGCCTGCTCGACCGCATGGTCTACGACAATCCCGAACCGCTGGTCACCCTGGCCATGCTCGCCGGGGCGACCGACCACATCCGCTTGCAGACCGAGGTACTGATCGCACCCCTGCGTGACCCGGCGCTGCTTGCCAAGCAGGCCGCCACCCTGGACCGCCTCTCCGGCGGACGCTTCGCGCTCGGCCTCGGTGTCGGCGGTCGCGACGACGACCACGAGGCCACCGGCACCGATATCCGCACCCGCGGCCGCCGCCTCGACGAACAGCTCGCCATCATGCGCCGCCTCTGGTCCGGCGAGCCGTTCAGCCAGACCTGCGGCCCCATCGGCCCGGCACCCACCGCACCCGACGGTCCCGACCTGCTCTTCGGCGGCTTCCAACCCGCCGCCATCGACCGTGTCGGCCGCTGGGGCGGCGGCTTCCTCGCCGCCGCCGCACCCACCTGGGCAGGCGGTCTCTTCGACCTCGCCCGACGCTCCTGGACCGACCACGGCCGCGCCGGCGCACCGCGCATCGTCGCCCAGCTCAACGCAGTCCTCGGCGCTCAACCCCTGATCGACCACGCCCACACCGCCATCCTCGACTACTACGAGTTCAGCGGCCGCGCCGACTACATGGCCGCCGGTCTGCTCACCACCCCCGACCAGATCCGTTCCGCCATCAAACAATTCGAAGACCTCGGCGCCGACGAGACAATCCTGTACTGCTACGGCACCGACCCCGACCAGGTCGATCGCTTCGCCGACGCCGTGCTCTGAACGCAGAACGACGAAACCCACGGCGGAATCTCGCCGTGGGTTTCGTGTTCGGGTCCGCTGCCGTCAGTCGCTGTCGCCCTCGCGGCGACGCAGCAGCTCGTTCACACTGACCGTGCGACCCTCGCCGCCGTGTTGGTGACGCCCGTCGTCGGCGGCTGGCCCGCGACGCGAAGAGCGCAGCTGCGCCATCCAGTTCTCGATCTCGTTGCGGCTGTCCGCCTGCGGCCCGTCGGATTCCGGTGCGGGAGCGGCATTGTCGTCCGGCGACGAGGTGGCACCGATCGGCTCCTCCTGGCCCGGCGCTGGCACGGCGGTGAAACCGGCGGGAGCCTGCCACTGACCGGGTGCATCCGCAGGGCTGCCCTGCGGTTCGACGGATTCGGCCAGCCACGATGCGGGTGCATCCGCGGGGTTGTCCTGCGCGGCGGCGGGTTCGGACTGCCACGTTGCTGGCATGGCCGCGGGGCTGTCCTGCCACGATGCGGGTGCATCCGCGGGGTTGTCCTGCGCGGCGGCGGGTTCGGACTGCCACGGTGCGGGCATGGCCGCAGAGTTGCCCTGCGGCTCGACGGGTTCAGGCTGCCACGATGTGGGTGTGGCGGCAGAGTTGCCCCGCGCGGCGGGCTGGGCCCACGATGCGGGTGTATCCGCAGGGTTGTCCTCGGCGGCGGGCTCTGGCTGCCACGCTGTGGGTGTGGCGGCAGGGTTGTCCTGCGCGGCGGGTTCGGCCCACGCTGTGGGAGTGGCCGCAGGGTTGACCTGCGGGTCCGCGGATTCGGACTGCCACGATCCGGGTGTATCCGCAGGGTCGTTCCGCGCGGCGACGGGTTCGGTCTGCCACGTTGCGGGCGTGGTCTCGCCGGGTGTGACGGCGGTGAACCCGGGCGGGGCGACCTGCGGGCGCACCACTTCGGGCTGCGCCGAATCCTGGTTCGGCGCCGGCGTTACCTGGGAGAACCGCGGTCCACCATCGGTCTCGGGCGCGCGGAACCCACTCGGCGCGGCAGGCTCGGCCGGGCTCCACGAAGACCGCGGCTGCGGCTCGACGGGCACCGGGGTGCCGAAAACGCCACGCGCGGAGGGTTCGTTCGCGGGCTGCGGTGTGTCAGCCGCCTGGTGCGATGTATCAGCCACGGGCCGCGGTGCGTTCGGCGTGGGATGCTGTGTGTCAGCCAGGGGGCGTGGCGTGTCAGCCACGGGGCGAGGTGCGTCAGTCACAGGGCGCGGCGCGTCAGTCACGGAGTGAGGTGCGTCAGCCACGGGCCGCGGTGCGTTCGGCGCGGGGCGCGGTGCGTTCGGCGTGGGACGCTGTGCTTCGGGCGCGGGACGCACGATGCCATTGTTCGCGGGCGATTCGGCGCGATGTGCTCCCGGCGCGACCGAGAGATCGGTCGGCGGCACAAAGCCGCGCGACTCCGGTTCGGTGCCGCGCGATTCCGGCTCCGGCGTGGACTGCTCGGTCGCGTCGGTGTTCGGCGCGGGTTCATACCCGGTCAGCGGGGTGAACCCACTGAACGTGCCACCGGCAGGCGGCTCGACCGGCCGCGGCGTCGGCGTGACCATGCTCGGCGGCGGTGGGTTGACGATATTCGGCGCGGACGGCGGAGCGACCCGCGTCGGCGTGTTGACGATGCTCGGCGCAGGCGGCGGCACGACACCGGGCGGCGGCGTGTTCACCAGGCTGGGCCGCACCGGATTGACAATGCTCGGCCGCGAGCTGGAATCGTCTGCGGGCGTGCCGAACTCGGGCGCACCGGACGGCGCCGACGTGTCGCCCCCGCGCGCATGCGGCGTGTAACCCGCGGGCGGCTGCACCCGCTGCGACCCGCGCGGTGCGGGTTCGCGCGTGCTCCTACCGGCCGAGCCGACGCCGGGGAGGTGCCCGCCACCGATAACGCCAGGCGTGTCAGGGCTGGCGGAGTCGTGACCACCGATGACGCCGGACTCGCTGATGCTGGAACCCGCTGCACCACTGGTGCTTTCGGGCGCGAGGCGGAAACGCCCCTGCGAGCCGGTGCCGGAATCGCCCGATGCTCCAGGCCCGGAGAAGCCCTGCGTGCCGGGGCGGGAGCCGCCTGGCGTGTCGAAGTTGGAGCCCCCCTGCGAGCCGGGCCCGGCGTCCCCCGCCGTGCCGCTACTGGTGCGGTCGTGTGCGCCGGTGCCGGAGTCGCCTGACGTGCCGAAACTGGAGCGCCCCTGGGTATTGGGGTCGGAGTCGCCATTTGTGCCGAGGCCGTGCATGCCGGTGCTGGCGTCGCCTGGCGTGCCGAGGCTGGAGCGGCCCTGCGGGCCGGGGCCGACGTCCTCCGCCGTGCCGAGATGGGCGCGGTCCTGTGCGGCGGTGCCAGGGTCGCCCGGCGTACCGAAGCCGGAGCTACTCGGGGTGTTGTGGCCGGAGTAGCCGGGCCCATCGAGGCCGGTGTTCCTGGGTGCGCTGATGCCGGAGATGCTCGGCGTGCCGGGGGCAGGGTCACCCTGTGTGGCGAAGCCGGTGGCGCCGGGCGCGTTGACGCCTGGGGTGCCAGGTGTGTCGACGCCCGAGGTGCCGGGCGCACCGGAGCGGAGATCGCTGCGCGGCTGTCCGTTGTCGAGACCCGACGTCGAATCGCTGTGTCCCTGATCGGACTTCGGTGCCTCGGCACCGGGCTTGACGATCGGCAGGATCTGGGTCGGCTCGCCGCCGGTGTGCTGGGACAGCTCGGCCGAGGGAGTGTCCGGCTGATCGGTGGACGAATCAGCCTGTCCCTGATCGGACTTGGGCGCCTCGGCGCCCGGCTGCACGATCGGCAGCACCTGGGTCGGCTCGCCCGAGGACAACATCGGCGCGCGAGGACGGGTCGGATCCGGCGACATCGGGGGCCGCGGCCGGGCAGGCTCGGCGGGGCCGGTGTGCTCGGTGATCTTGTCCAGGTGCGCGGTCGGCGCCTCGGCCTCGATCTCGGCGACCGTGCGCGGGCGGCGCGGGGTCTTTGCCAGCTTGCTGTCGGGAACCACCGTCATCTGCATGGTCGGCGGATCGGTGATCGGTGTGGTCTTCACCAGGTCGACCACGGCGCCCTTCTGCGGGCGCTCGTCGTCGAGGATGGGCTCGCCGAGACCGATCTTCTCCTGGATGCGCTTCATCCACTTCGGCGCCCACCAGCAGTCGTCGCCGAGCAGCTTCATGATCGCGGGCACCAGCAGCATGCGCAGCACGGTGGCGTCGATGAACAGCGCCGCGATCATGCCGTAGGCGATGTACTGCATCATCACCATGTCGGAGAACGCGAACGCACCGGTCACCACGAGCAGAATCAGCGCGGCGGCGGTGATGATCCGCCCGGTTTGGGCGGTGCCGATCCGCACGGCTTCGGTGGTCGACGCGCCTTGCGCGCGCGCCTCCACCATGCGGGAGAGCAGGAAGACCTCGTAGTCGGTCGACAAGCCGTAGATGATCGCGATGATCAGCATCAGGACCGGCGCGCTGATCGGTTGCGGGGTGAAGTTCAGCAGCCCGGAACCATTGCCGTCGATGAAGATCCAGGTCAGGATGCCCAGCGTCGAGCCGAGCCCGAGCGCGCTCATCAGCGCTGCCTTGATCGGTAGCACCAGCGAACCGAAGGTGAGGAACATCAGCACAAAGGTGGTGAGGAGGACGATCAAGATCATCCACGGCATCAGTTCGAGCAGCGTGTCGATGCTGTCGGCCATGAGCGCGGGCTGGCCGGTGACATACATCGTGACGCCGTCGGGTATTTCGATCGAGCGCAGGTAGTCGATGGTCGGCTCGGCGTTGCCGGTGGGATCGACCAGGGTCGCCGAGGTACGGAACACCTGGGGGTCGGTCGGCGACTTGACCGGCACTTCGAACGGGCCGACCAGACCGGGAGCTTGGTTGGCTTCCTTCCAGACCTTGCCGATCGCCGTGGTGTTGTCCGAGACGAAGACCAGCTGGATCGGGTCGGTCTTCTTCTGCGGGAAGACCTCGTAGAAGTGCTCGAGCGAGGCACGGGTCGCATTGTCCGGCGGCAGATACTTCTCGTTGATGCCGCCGAAGGACAGATTCTTCACCGGGATGATCAGCAACAGCAGGCCGACCGTGACCGGGATCGCGATCTTGAGCGGGTGCTTCATCACCCAGCGGGTGAGGTTGCCCCAGAAACCGTTCTCGATCTGCTCGGCGGTCTTGTTCTTGCGGAAACGCTTGAGGCCGAGCATGTCGACGCGCGGGCCGAGCACGGCCAGCATGGCGGGCAGAATCGTCACCGCGGTCAGCGCGGCCAGGGAGACGGTCGCGATGGTGCCGTAGGCCACCGAACGCAGGAAGCCCTGCGGGAACAGCAGGACACCGCCGAGGCTGGCGATGATCATCGTCGCGGAGAAGACGACCGTTCGCCCGGCTGTCACCACCGATCGCCGGACGGCGGCCTTGGTGTCGTACCCCTCGGCCAGTTCCTCGCGGAATCGGCTGACTATGAAAAGGCCGTAGTCGATCGCGAGGCCGAGACCGATCATCGAGACGACGCCCGTGACGAACGAGTTGACCTCGGTGAAGTTGGTCAGCGTCATCACGATGCCGGTCGCGCCGATGATCGTCAGACCACCGATGATCAGCGGCAGCGCGGCCGCGACGATGCCACCGAAGATGAAGAAGAGCAGGATCGCCACCGCGGGGAGGGCGAGCACTTCCATCCGCTTGGTGTCGTGCGCGATGGTGTCGTTGAGCGTGACCGCGAGCGGCTGCAGGCCCGAGACCTCCACATCGACGCCGGGAATGTAGAAGACGTCAGCCACGGCCCGGTAGTTGGACATGACCGTGCTGTCGTCGTCACCGACGATGGCGATGGAGGCGAACGCGTGCTTCTTGTCCTTGGAACCGAACGTCGACGGCACGGCGGGCGCGTTGCCCACCCGCCAGTAGGTGCCGTTGATCTTGCTGATCCGGTCTGGGTGTGCGGTGGCGGCCGCGTTCAGATTGTCGACGATCTTCCGGCTGAACTCCGGGTCATCGATCGTCGTGTCCGCTGGAGCGTTGTACATGACGATCACGTCGGCCAGGTGATCGCGCCCGAAGGAGCTGTCGGCGAGTTCCGCGCCCTGCACCGACTCCGAGCCGGGATCGAACCAGCCGCTCTGGGACAGGCGATCGCCGAGCCCCGTGCCGTAGGCGCCCAGCGCCAGCAACGCAGCACCGAAGACCGCGATGACGGCGAAACGGAACCGATAGACCAGATCGCCCCAGCGGGTGAACACTTAAGCGACTCCTTGACCAGGGCGAGACGTGAGTAGTGCCGACAGCGGCCGGAAAGGCTGCAGCCAGGCACCCTCGTCGGGCAGCGAATCGAGGCTCACCCGCGGTAGCGGCTCCCGGAATACGCCCGGGATGTCCTCGAGGTCGACGAACTCGAGAGTATCGGAAGTCACCGCCCAACTCGCGTGCTCGCGGAATCCGAGGACTTGAGCTGGGATTCCCTTGGCGGCAATCGCTTCGAGCGGTTCGCGGAACGCTTGTCCGTCGGCCGAGGCGACCATGATGCCCGCCAGGCCGCCGTCGCGCTCGCGCATCGCGATGTGCGCGAGCATGTCGGCGTCGACGTCGGAGTCCTCGTCGATCTTCGGCTTGGCGAAGACCGCGAAACCTACGTTGCGTAACGCCTCGACCCACGGCCGGACCACGTCGGCGGTGCCCGGCGCGATATTGGTGAAGACGGTGGCCTCGGGTTCGACGCGGCCCTTCGCGCCGACCGACAGCTCGGCCGTGCGCGCGAGCAGCCAGCGGCCGAGCGCGTCGAAACGGGGGCGATAAGCGGCGGTGGGACGTCCACCGAGGATGGCGCCAAGTCCCATGTCGAGGTTCGGCGCGTCCCAGACGAGCAGGACGCGTCGGACATCGGGGCCGGAACTGCCCAGCGCCTCGCTGCCGGTTGCTCCCTGGGCGATATCCGGCATCTCGGTGGCGATCTCACTCACGCTCATCTGTCGATCTTCCCCCATATGAACTCGTTGATGGCGCTACCGGCACGCAGGCCTTTGCCCTCGAACTTGGTGACGGGCCGTTCGAAACCGATCGGCGCGGTGACGCGGTTGGCGGCGCTGTCGCCGCCGGTGGTGTCGTTCAGGCCGGTGAGCAGCGGTTCCGCCGAGCCTACTGCCAGGATGTGCTCGGCGTAATCGGCGTGGTCGGTGGCGACGTGCAGCACACCGCCTGGCTTGAGCCTGCTGGCGATCAACGCGAAGGTCGGCGCCTGCAGCAGCCTGCGCTTGTGGTGACGTGCCTTGGGCCACGGGTCGGGGAAGAACACCCGGACACCGGTCAGCGACTCCGGGGCAACCATGTTCTCGAGCACATCGACGGCGTCGCCGCGCAGCAGCCGGATGTTACCGATCTCCTCGCGCTCGATCTGGCAGACGAGCTGGGCCAGACCCGGCTGGTACACCTCGATGCCGATCAGATTCAGGTGCGGTTCGGCCTGCGCCATGGCGGCCGTCGCGGTGCCGGTGCCGCAGCCGATCTCGATGACCAGCGGGGCGCTGCGCCCGAACCACGCGTCGGCGTCGATCGGCTCGTTGGCGACCTCGCGGCCGATCACCGGCCAGGTGCGTTCCCAGGCGACCTGCTGATTCGGCGTCAGCGCGCCGCGCCGCGAGCGGAAGCTCGTGACGCGCGGGTACAGGCGCGAGCCGGTGGTCGAGCGACGGCCCGCCTCGTGCGGGATCTCGGAGAGGACAGGGCGGGTCGGCGGGAGCGGATCCGCATGGGCCGAGGCGGTGGACGGCTGCCCCGGAACCGACTCGACAGGGTGGTTGGCGGCGTCGTTCACGACGTCCATTGTCCAGCATGCGCCGAGCCCCGTCGCAGCCGAGTGCGGCGGGCAGGGCGACGCGCGGTCGGATCGTGGCATGTAGCGGCGGTGTTGCCCCTGGTCGGCAGTTGGTTCGCGACGGCCGCCGCCCCGCGGATCTGACAGAATGCCCTCGGAAAAGGGGGTGGGCAGAATGTCGACAGCCACCGAGTCCATACAGACACGGGCATCCGACCAGCTCGACCAGCTGATCTCCGCGCTCGCTGCCGGTCGGGGCGGTGATCCGGCGATCGCCGATCGGCTCGCCGCGGCGGTCGCGCGTCGTCGGCGTCCGCTGCGTATCCAGGTGGCGGGGCGGGCGCTGAGCGGGCGCAGCACGGTGCTGCGCGCGCTGGCGTTGCTGTCGGCGGAGGAGACCCCGCCGGTCGATCAGCCGGGAGTGCCCGATCCGGTCCTCGACGGCGATCTCGTCATCTATGTCCTCGCCGGTGCGCCGCAGGCCGCCGACCAGCGGTTGCTCGCCACTGTGCCGCCTGGCCGCGGTGTCGTCGTGCTCAACAAGGCCGACGCGGTTGGCGCGCGCTGGGGCGAGGCGGTGGCCGCCGCCGACCGGTACGCGCGCGAGCTCGGCCTGCCGATCGTGCCGGTCGTCGCCTCGCTGGCCGCCCACACCAGGGCGGGTGCGGTCGACGCGGCCGACCGCACCGACCTGCGCAGACTCGCGGTCGGCCCCGATGTCCCGTCCGTGCTGTCGGCCGATCTGTTCGTCGGTACCGGCTCCGACCAGGACGCGCGCAGGCGGCTGATCGCCCGCTGGGACCTGTACGGCGTCGACTGCGCCCTCACCGCCCTGCGCGCCGACCCCGACCTCAGCGCCGCCGCGCTGATCCAGATCCTGCACTCCGCGGGCGGCATCGACCCGCTGCACCGGCTGGTGCACCGCCGCTACGAGCAGGTGGAAGCGGTCCGCGGCGGCGAACTGCTCGACGAGCTGACCAGGCTCGCCGCCCGCGCCGTCCCCGGTGACGGTGGCCACGCCCGCGAACTCATCGAGAACTACCTCATCGGCGACGACGCGCTGTGGGCCGGACTGTGCGCGGGCTTGGCCTGTCCGCAGGTCGCCCACCTCGCCGCCGGCTACCCGTCGCCCGCGCCCGCCGACGCCGACGAAGCCCTCGCGCGCGCGACCCGCTGGCGCGCCGTTGTCTCCAGCGACATGCCGCCCGCCGCCCGCCGCGCCGCCCTACGCGTGCACAACGGCTATATCCGCGCCTGGGAACGGATGAGCAGTGCCGGACTCTGACAGACCCGGCGTCCTTCCCGCGGAGGCTGTGGCTGTGGTGGAGCGGTGGAACCCGCAGGGTGCGGCCTTGCTGCGGGCGATGGAACAGCCTGGCACCGGCGCACGCGTCGTCCTCTACGCGGTCGACGACGCCAACACCACCCTGCTGCGCACCGAGCTGGCCCGCTTCGAACCGCGCATCGACCTGGCCGACCCGGCCACGCCCGCATCGGCCGAAGACCGCCCCGTCGCCCTGATCCTCTTCGACGCGGGCAGCGTGCTCGGCGCCGACATGCTCGCCCTGATCGAGCGCCTGCGCGCCGCCGACCAGCGGATCGTGCTCGCCATGAACGGCTTCCATGCCTATCAGGACTGGCAGGCGATCCGCGAACGCAGCAGCGCCCTGCTCGCCGCGCGCGGCATCGTCGACCTCGACGTGCTCCCGGTGTCGGCGCGCCTTGCCGCCGCGGCCCGCGCCGCCGACGACTCCGCCCTGCTCGACCGCTCCGGCCTGGCCGCCCTGCACGCCGCGCTGGCCGCGGCGACCGCGCGGGGACCGGCCGACGGCGCCGAGCGCAGGTCGGCCGTGCTGACCAGGGTGCTCACCGACACCACGGCGCGCATCACCGAGCAGATCACCGCGCTGCGCTCCGGCACCGAATCCGCCCGGATCAGGGAGGAACGGGTCGCCCTGCTGGCCGAGCGAGACGGCGGCCGCCAGACCGGTCTGGCGGCGGTGCGCAGCCAGGTCCAGCTGGCGCGTGTCGACCTGTCCACCGAGGTCGGCGCGCTGGTACGCGCCCTGCACACCCGTTCCCGCGCCGAACTCGACCGCTGCGACCGCGGCGAACTGCGCGCCTACCCGCAGCGCTTGCAGCAGGCGGCGGGTGACTTGTCGGCCGCGGTCGACACCGTCATCGACGACCGGGTGATCGAGACCGCCCGCCGGGTCGGCACGGCCGCACCCGCCGCACGCAGGCGCGATCCGGCCCCGCGACTCGGCCCAGATCCGGCCCCGAGACACCGCGGTGTCGAAGATCACCTCATGATCGCGCTCGGCGCGTCGGCCGGCGTCGGCCTCGGCCGACTGGTCGTCGCGCCGCTGTCGCTGGTGCCGACTCTGGACGTCGCGAGCGTCCCCGTGACGCTGCTGCTCGGCGCGGGCGCGGCCTACTGGGTGGTGCGTGCGCGGGCCCAGCTGGCCGAGCGCAATCACCTGGCGCAGTGGGTTGCCGAGGCGCTCGTAAACATAAAAGCCCTGCTCGAGCAGCGTGTCGCCGCGGTGCTGGTCGACGTGGAGGCAGAATTGGCCGAGCATGTGATCCGCGAATCGACGGCACGGGCGGTGGCTGTCGACCGTCGCGTCGCGGAGCTGGACGTTCTCGCGCGGCGGCTCGTCGCGGAGCGCCCGGCGCAGCTGGCGGCCTGCGAGCGCGATGTCGCGGTGCTCGATCGCTGTGTGGCCACGATTGGCTGATCGACCGATGGGTAGTTATCAGAGACCAGATTCCTAACCCGATTCCGTCTCGATCGTCATATCGCGTTAACCTTTAACCAGGAACCTGGGCGTCCGCTCCGTGCCAGTCGATGCGCGGCCTCCGTCCGTGGACGGCGCTGTACGCCGTCCATTTGGGGTTGTGCGGTGGTTGGTTCGCTGCGGACGCCTTCCCGCCCGGTGGCGATCGATGGACTTCGCATCGAAAAACCGCCCATCTCAGGAGAGTTTTCATGACCTCAGCGACCATTCCTGGTCTTCGTGGATCCGACGGCACGGCGCCGACCGAGCACAGTGAACTGCTCGCCTGGGTACAGGAAGTCGCAGAGCTCACTCAGCCGGATCGCGTGGTCTGGGCCGACGGCTCCGATGCGGAATGGGATCGCCTGACCACGCAGCTGGTCGAGGCGGGCACCTTCAAGAAGCTCGACGAGAAGAAGAAGCCGAACTCGTTCCTGGCGCTGTCGGACCCGTCCGACGTCGCCCGCGTCGAGTCGCGCACCTACATCTGCTCCAAGACCGAGGCCGACGCCGGTCCGACCAACAACTGGGTCGACCCCGCCGAGATGCGCGCCACCATGACCGAGCTGTACCGCGGCTCGATGAAGGGCCGCACCATGTACGTGGTGCCGTTCTGCATGGGCCCGCTCGGTGCCGAGGACCCCAAGCTGGGCGTGGAGATCACCGACTCGGAGTACGTCGTGGTCTCGATGCGCGTGATGACCCGCATGGGCCAGGCCGCGCTCGACAAGCTGGGCGCCGACCGCCCGTTCGTGAAGGCGCTGCACTCCGTCGGCGCGCCGCTGGCAGCGGGCCAGGCCGACGTGCCGTGGCCGTGCAGCGACACCAAGTACATCACCCACTTCCCCGAGGACCGCGAGATCTGGTCCTTCGGTTCCGGCTACGGCGGCAACGCGCTGCTCGGCAAGAAGTGCTACTCGCTGCGCATCGCCTCGGCGATGGCACACGACGAGGGCTGGCTGGCCGAGCACATGCTGATCCTCAAGCTGATCTCGCCCGAGAACAAGAACTACTACGTCGCCGCCGCGTTCCCGAGCGCCTGCGGTAAGACCAACCTCGCGATGATCCAGCCGACCATCCCGGGCTGGCGCGCGGAGACCCTCGGCGACGACATCGCCTGGATGCGTTTCGGCGAGGACGGCCGCCTCTACGCGGTGAACCCGGAGTTCGGCTTCTTCGGCGTCGCGCCGGGCACCAACCGCAGCTCCAACCCCAACGCGATGGCCACCATCGAGGCGGGCAACACCGTCTACACCAACGTCGCCGAGACCGACGACAACGATGTGTGGTGGGAGGGCCTGGAGGGCGACCCGCAGCACCTGATCGACTGGAAGGGCAACGACTGGACGCCGGAGTCGGAGGGCCACGCCGCCCACCCGAACTCGCGCTACTGCACCCCGATGTCGCAGTGCCCGATCCTGGCCCCCGAGTGGGACGACCCGCAGGGTGTGCCGATCTCGGCGATCCTGTTCGGCGGTCGCCGCAAGACCACCGTCCCGCTGGTGACCGAGTCCTTCGGCTGGGAGCACGGCGTGTTCATGGGCGCCACCATGGGCTCCGAGCAGACCGCCGCCGCCGAGGGCAAGGTCGGCACCGTCCGCCGCGACCCGATGGCGATGCTGCCGTTCCTCGGCTACCACGTGGGCGACTACCTCAACCACTGGATCAACCTCGGCAAGAACGCCGACGCGGACAAGCTGCCGAAGATCTTCTACGTCAACTGGTTCCGTCGTGGCGGCGACGGCCGCTTCCTGTGGCCCGGATTCGGTGAGAACTCCCGCGTGCTCGAGTGGATCGTCGGCCGCATCGAGGGCCGTTCCGGTGCCGTGGCGACCCCGGTCGGCAACGTCCCCTCGGCCGCCGACCTCGACCTGGAAGGCCTCGACGTGGTCGTTGCCGACGTCGACGAGGCGCTCGCGGTGAACACCGACGAGTGGCGCAACGAGATCCCTTCGATCGAGGAGTGGTTCGAGTTCGTCGGCGACAAGCTCCCCTCCGGCGTGCGCGACGAGTTCGAGGCACTCAAGGAGCGCCTGGGCTGATCGCCCCGGAGACAGAGAACCGCCCGTACCGCATTCGGTACGGGCGGTTTCGTCTATTCGGCGAACGGCGCCAGCTTGATCAGCTGGAAGAAGCCGGTGCCCTTGAGCCAGTGGATCCGGCCGTCGGGTACCGCGGCGGCCTCGGCGTCGAAGCAGTCGATGAGATGCTGCTTGAGGTGATGGCGTGGGTGCTGGGCGAGCAGGTCGCCGACGAAGGCGGCGTCGAGGTCGGACAGCCGCCTGCCGAGGACGTCGACCGACGCGCCCGCCGAGACGAAACCGCCCGGGTCGCTGAGGTTCGCGGCCGCGTCGGGATTGAGATGCGCCGCGATCGCGGCGCCGATCGACTCGGCCCGCTCGGCCGGCGCGCCGTGGCGCAGTGCGAACGCGTTCGCCGATTCGCCGCCAGCCACGGCGAAACACCTACCCGGCGTAGGTGTTTCGATTTTCAGGTCGTGCAGCAGGCTGGCCACGTAGGCGATCTCGTCGTCGTAGTCGACTCTGTCGAGCTCGGCCAGCGCGCGGGCGAAGAAGTAGGTGCGGAAGGAGTGCGCCAGCACGACATCCGAAAGCTGTTCGCGCGCTTCGACTTCCGCGGCGCGGGCGAGTGCGGTGTCCGGCAGTCGCAGCTCGGCGAGGTCGAGCCGCCCGGCGCCGCGGCGGCCGAGCCCATGGCGGATCCGGCCGAGCACCAGCGTGGGTGCGGTGCGCAGCAACCCGAAGGTCAGGGCGCGGCGCTGGGCGGCGGTGAGATTTCCGCCGGTGCGGGTGGCCCATTCCCAGTCGAGGGCGGGTGTCACGGTGAGCATGGTCGATCTCCTCCGACGCGGTGTTTCGGCTGCCCGTCGAGTGTCGCGGAGCGGGCAGGCTCGGTGAAGTGGCGGAAATGCCAGCAATGCGTGGATACGTGCCAAACTGAAGACATGATAGAGGTTGTCACGCTGGCGCTGGACGGCGTGATGACCTTCGACTTGGCCTGTGCCGTGCAGGCGTTCCGGCACGGACCCGGTGTCACCGGCGAGCCGGTGGGTTTCCAGATGCGGACCTGTGGCGTCCGGCCGGGTCCGGTGTGGACGCCGAACGGCTTCGACCTGCATGTCGAACACGGGCTGGAACTGCTGGCCGAGGCCGATCTGATCGTCGTCCCCGGTATCGGCCTGCCGACACTGCCCACCCCGGAACCCGCCATCGACGCCCTGCGGGCTGCGGCGGACCGCGGTGCGACCATCGCGAGCATCTGCGTCGGCGCGTTCGTCCTTGCCCAGGCAGGCCTGCTTGACGACCGCCCCGCGACCACCCACTGGGGCTACTGCGACCAGTTCGCCCAGCTCTATCCCGCAGTGAAACTCGATCCGTCGGCCCTCTACATCGACGACGGCGACATCTTGACCTCCGCGGGCTTGTCCGCGGGCCTTGACCTGTGCCTGCACATCGCGCGCCGCGAGCTGGGCGCGGCGGCGGCGGCCGACCTCGCGCGCTGGAACGTCGTGGCACCGCACCGCGAGGGCGGCCAGGCTCAGTACATCCCGCAGCCGATGGGCGGCACCGATCCACACGGCGGCCTGGCCGCGACGCTGACCTGGGCGGTCGCCAATCCCGAAGACGCCAAGGATGTATCCGCGCTCGCCGCGCACGCGCTGATGAGCGAGCGGACGTTCATCCGCCGGTTCAAGGCCGAAGTCGGCACGACCCCGCGCGCCTGGCTGGACGCGCAACGGCTCGGCAGGGCGCGCGAAATGCTCGAGCTCACCGAGCTGCCGGTCGACACGGTCGCGCAGCGGTCGGGGTTCGGCAGCGTGACGGCGTTGCGCGATCACCTGCGCGCCGCGACCGGGCTCACGCCGTCGGCGTATCGGCGCTCGCTACGGCACTGAACCGAGATCCGGCGCGGTGCCGCTTTTCGGGGTAGTGGGCGGCGTGGAGCCGGGTAAGCGAACTCGGGGTTTCCCGATCACTTCCGTCGCGGACGATTTCCCCGACTCGATTCGGGGTATATCTGTCGATGTCAGGGGGTCGCTGTCTGCGGACGGGCGATGTCACCTATATTCCTGGGCAGCACGTCGCACCATCCGAGCTAACTCCCTTTCGAGACTCGGGAGCCGCAGACGCGGTCCCGGCGAATCGACGCTGAGAGGTGGTTGACGCATGACCGATCTGGTGACCGGATACAAGTCCGACACCTACTCGAGTACGCCACTGCAACGTGTGGCTGGCCGCTTGCAACGGGCCCTGCCACCGGGATGGCGGGTCGACGTGGTCGACCTACCGCCCCGGGGCCAGGTGGCCGGACAGCCGGTCCTCCGGGTCGTGATGCCGGAGAACTAGTCCGCGGTCCAGCCCATCGGCATCAGCACCGACTTCTGCTCGCAGAACGCGTCGAGCCCTTCGGGACCGTTCTCACGGCCGATACCCGAGTTCTTGTACCCGCCGAACGGTGCGGTGGGATCGAAGGCGTACCAGTTGATCGCGTAGGTGCCGGTGCGCACCTTGGCCGCGATCTCGACGCCGTGCTCGATGTCGGTGGTCCACACCGAACCGGCGAGGCCGTAATCGGAGTCGTTCGCGATGGCGATCGCCTCCTCCTCGGTCTCGTACGGGATCACCGAGAGCACGGGGCCGAAGATCTCCTCCTGCGCGATGGTGCTGGAGTTGTCGACGTCGGCGAAGATCGTCGGCTCGACGAACCAGCCACGCTCGACGCCGGCGGGCCTGCCGCCGCCGAGGACCAGGCGCGCGCCCTCTTCCTTGCCCTTGGCGATGTAGCTCTCCACCCGGTCGCGCTGCTTCTCGCTGATCAGCGGGCCGAGCTGGGTGGCCGGATCACTCGGGTCGCCGGTCTGCATGGTCTTGACGTGGGCGACCAGCGCGTCGACGATCTCGTCGTAGCGGCTGCGCGGCGCGAGGATGCGCGTCTGCGCGACACAGCCCTGCCCGCTGTTCATCAGCCCGGAGAACGCCAGCACGGGGATGCTGGCGGCCAGGTCGACATCCTCGAGCACGATGGCGGCCGACTTGCCGCCGAGCTCGAGCGAGACGGTCTTGAGCTGCTCGCCCGCGATCGCGGCCAGCTTGCGGCCGACCGCGGTGCTGCCGGTGAAGGTCACCTTGTCGACGCCGGGGTGGCTTGCGAGGTATTCGCTCTCCGCCGCGTCGGCGGGCAGTACCGAGAGAACGCCGTCCGGGAGCCCGGCCTCGGTGAAGATGTCGGCGATGAGGTTGGCGGTCAGCGGGGTCAGCGGTGACGGCTTGAGCACCACGGTGCAGCCGGCCAGCAGGGCGGGGCCGAGCTTGTTCGCGGCGAGGAACATCGGGACATTCCAGGCGGTGATCGCCGCGACGACACCGCGCGGTTCCCGTGAGACACGGGAGGTTCCGAACAGGCCGGTGCGAGTCTCGTTCCACTGGAACGTCTTAGCCAGCGCCGCCCAGGCATCGAGCGCGGCGACGGCCGGAATCTGGTTGAGTGTCAAGGCGGCTAACGAAGGAGCGCCCATCTCCGCGGTGAGCGCGGCGAGCAATTCGGGCGAACGCTGCTCGATCAGGCGGGCCGCCCTGGTGAGCACCTCTGCTCGTTCCAGTGGCGGTGTCGATGGCCACGGTCCGCTGTCGAAGGCGTCGCGGGCCGCGGCGACCGCCGCGTCCACATCGGCCTTCGTTACCGCGGGCACGCTGCCGACGGTCTCCTCCGTTGCGGGTGAGACCACGGAAATGCGGTCACTACCGGCAGGGGTGGTCCACTTCCCGCCGATGAACAGACTGTCGTAGTGCATAAGAACACGTTACAGTTTTGTCGCCGGGTTGTCTGCAACACGTTCTAATTCGCTGTGTCGCAACAACTGTGAACAGGGCGAATTCCAACCTGTCGGTTCGGTTTTCGGGTAAACGCACTATTGCGTTCTGTTGTTGAAAAGGGGATGCTTTAGCTACTGATCAGCTCGCTCGATTCATCAGACCTTTACAGCGAATTGGGGAGACCGACTCATGGCTGTGCAAGTGATCGGCCGATCGTTGATGACCAGCGACCAGACCGACCATCAAGCGAAGAGTGTGGGCAGTGGGGGATGGGTTGTGTCATTCCTGCCGGGCCGCACACTCACGATCGAGCAGGCAACTGCCGCCATCCAGGCCGCCGAGGTGGTCGCGATGGTCGGGGTGCTCGCCGATCAGGTCGGACTGACCACGCTGGAGACCGTCGGCCTGGCGATTCAGGAGTCGCCGTGGGCCAGCGCGCTACCGGAACCTGTCCGCCGGTCCCGCCGATTGAGCTGGCTGGGCTGATCGACCTTGGTGGCGACGATCACCAGGTTGCTCACCAATAGCTCGCGGATCACCGGAACCCGGACAAGCCACCACGCCCAGCGCGGGTGATAGCGGGGAAATACTGTTCGCACGTCGGCCGAAGTCGTTGCCGCCCAGCGCAAGCCGTCGGCGGCGGTCACCGCGAACAGTGACCTGCCGAACCTGTTCTTGGGTTCGCGCCCGTGCTTGCGAAGGTACCGGCGGGCCGCGTACTCGCCGCCGAGGTAGTGCCAGAGGCCGGTCTCGTGACCACCGAACGGCCCGTGCCACACCGTGTAGGAGAACACGATGAGGCCGCCGGGCTTGGTCACGCGCGCCATCTCCTCCGCCATCACCCACGGCTGCGGCACGTGCTCGGCCACGTTCGAGGAGAAGCAGACGTCGAAGGCATCGTCGCGGAACGGCAATGCCATCCCCGATCCGCGGACCGAACCGGAGACCCGCAGGCCGGCGGCGTGCATTTCCGATGGGTCGGGCTCGACCGAGACGTAGCGCGCGCCCGCCGCGGTGAACTCGTCGGCGAAGTAGCCGGGCCCGCCGCCGACGTCGAGGACGACGGTGCCGGTGAGGTCGCGGCCTGCGATGTCGGCGTAGAAGTCGCCGATCAGGTCGGCGCTGTCGGTGGCGATGCCGCCGTAGAACCTGGCCGGGTCGGACTGCTCGAACCGGAAGCTGGTGAGCAGCCGCAGCGAGCGGCGCAGCGTCGCGCGACGCGCGAACCTGGACTGGTCGCGACGCTGGACGTGCTGCTCGATACTCGGCAGGAATGCGGTCGGCACGGGCAGAGTTTATGGGCAGCGTCACCGGGGGTGCTCGCGTGGTCCGCCGACACAGCGGGACGGTAGCGGTGATATCGATGTGTCGCGCAGAACACACCCGCTAGGGTGGGTGCCGACCTTTGTCCTCGACCGACCCGATTGCGAGCCCGACCGTGCGTGAAGTCCTCCTGCTGTGCTGGCGTGACACGGGGCACCCGCAGGGCGGCGGCAGCGAGCGGTACCTGGAGCAGGTCGGCGCCCAGCTGGCCGCGCGCGGCATCAAGGTCACCCTGCGTACGGCCGGTTATCCGGGTGCGCCCCGGCGTGAGCGGATCGACGGCATCGACATCAGCCGCGCCGGTGGCCGGTTCACCGTGTATCCGCGGGCGCTGGTCGCCATCATGGCCGGTCGGCTCGGGATCGGGCCGCTGCGCGATGTGCGCCCCGACGTCGTGATCGACACCCAGAACGGCATCCCCTTCTTCGCGGGAGCCACCGGCGTGCCCTCGGTGGTGCTGGTGCACCACGGTCACCGGGAGCAGTGGCCGGTCGCGGGCAAGCTGGTCGGGCGGATCGGCTGGTGGATCGAGTCGCGCCTGTCACCGCGCGTGCACCGCGCCAACCAGTACCTCACCGTGTCGCTGCCCTCGGCCGAGGAGCTGGCCGTGCTCGGCGTCGACCGCGAGCGCATCGCCGTCGTCCGCAACGGTGCCGAACCGGTGCCCGCCGAGGTCGTGCCAGGCGCCGACACCACGCGCGCCGACCATCCGCGCATCGCCGTCCTGTCCCGCCTGGTTCCGCACAAGCAGATCGAGGACGCGCTGACCTCCGTCGCCGCCTTGCGTCAGCGGTTCCCCGACGTGCACCTCGACGTCATCGGCGACGGCTGGTGGGCGCCGAACCTGCGTGCCTGCGCCGACGAGCTCGGCATCGCCGACGCCGTCACTTTCCACGGGCACGTCGACGAACGCCGCAAGCACGAGATCCTGTCGACCGCGTGGGTCCACGTCATGCCCTCCCGCAAGGAAGGCTGGGGTCTTGCCGTCATCGAGGCGGCCCAGCACGGGGTGCCGACCATCGGGTACCGCAGCTCGCGCGGGCTCACCGACTCCATCGTCGACGGCGTCACCGGGCTGCTCGTCGACGACGCGCCGGCACTCGCCGAAGCGGCCGGTGACCTGCTTGCCGACCCGGATACCCGGCTGATGATGGGCGAGAAGGCGCGGGCGCGTGCCCATGAATTCTCCTGGGAGCAAACAGGTTCCGGGGTTTACGAAGTGCTGTCCGCCGCTGCCCGTGGTGCTTTCGTCACCGGGTTGGTCGCCCCGCCCGCTCAGGGCTGACTCGACGTAGCGCCGCGGTGACAAGTCCACCGACAAGCAGGACTGCCCACAGGATGTGAGCCGATCCCGATATCAACCGCTGCGCGGGCGTTGCGATGTCGGTGGGGGTGTGGCCAGGAACGCGGTACAGCGCCAGGTCGGTGTCCTGATAGGCCAATTCCGCTGCGGCGATGGTCTTGTCGGAGTCGCCGAGTGGGCCGGGGGTGGAGCGCTCCACGACGATCCAGCCGACGCCGAGTGCGGCGATCTCGGCGGGTGTCGCGCCACGCAATAGTGCGTCCTCGACGGTGCGAGCCCGATTGCCCTCGCCGGTGACGGCATAGCCGCGGACCCGGAGTTCACCGGTTTGCAGCACGTCGTTCGGGAGGATGCGCGGGGCCGGGTCGAGGACGGGAGCTGTTCCGCTGTACTGGAATCGGCGGAACATGCCGGCCGGGAGGACTGCGACGTCACCGGGTGTGTCCATGCGGTCGACGGCCTGCGCCCAGCCTGCGGGGTAATGCACAGGGCGCATCTTGCCGCCGACTCCCCACGCCAGGTCGGCCAGTGGCAGGACCAGCAGCGCGATGAAAACAATGGCGACAGTGGAGGTTACGGCAGTGCGTGGTCGCGCATCCGCTGCAAGACCGGTGTCCGCCGCATGACCGGTGTCCGCTGCAAGACCGGTGTCCGCCGCATGACCGGTGTCCGCCGCATGACCGGAATCCGGCGCACGACCGGTGTCCGCCGCACGACCGGGATCTGCCTCGGAGTGATCGGCCACATATCGGTGCCACCACGTCACCACTGTCCGGCACGCGGCCGCGGCGCACAGCGCGTACGCGGGCATTGCCAGCGCCACGTACTTCTGTGTATCGCGCAGCAGACCGGCCCCTGGCACGTTCACAACCAGCCACTCGCCGACCGCGAGCCCCGCACTGGTCGCTCCGAGCGCGGGCAGCACGATCGCCACGGCCGCGATCACCAGCAATGTCCGGCCATCCCGCCCCAGCGCCCATACGGCGCGCACTCCGAGCGCGACGATACCGAGCAACAACACCGTCCCGACCAGCGCCAACGGGGTCGTCCGGGTCGCAGGCACCGCCTCGCTGTTCCAGATCCCACCCAGCCCGGCGAGACTGCCCAGCGTGCCGAGCCACGGTTCGGCCCTGGCCGCGAACGCCGACACCCCCGCCGGATCGGACGGCTCCGCGCCCGACCCCAGCGCCGTCGCCGTCAGCCACGGCGCACAGGTGGCGATCCACAGGACCGTGGCGGGCAGGAAAGCGCGTCGCCCGACCAGCGCGAGCCCAATGATCGCGGCCAGCAGCGACCCCGTCGGCGTCAGCCCGGCAGCCGCAAAACCCGCAGCAAGCGCCGCCCACGCGCCGAACGAACCGCGGCCTACAGAGAACTCGCCGCGGCCGCCGGACCCGGCTGGGCCCGACCACCCAGCCCTGCGCGGTGCGCGCGAATCTGCCTGTACATAGGGACTTCCACCCTTTCCGGTGTCCGCACCTGCACACGCGTGGGTGGCGGCACCTACACCCGCATGGGCAGCGGCATCTGTGCCCGGATGGGTGTCGGTTCGTGCACCTGGGTCGGCATCGGTCTCCGCACCCACGCTGGTAGCTGCATCAGTACCCGCGCTCGCCCCCGCGTCCTCGCCCCCGCTCGGGCCGGCGACTGCGCTGTCGCTCGCACCCACGCTCGAGTCCGCATCTGGTCTCGCGTCGGCATCGGCGCTCGCATTCGCGGGAGCAGCTGTCGGAGTGCGGGTGTCAGTGTCTGCTACGGCGCTGGTGTCCGTTCTGGTGCCGGTAAGGGGGCGGTGGCGTTGCGTCGCTCGCCTGACGCGGACGGCGGCGAGTGCCGTCCAGGGCAGGGCGGCGTAGCCGGCGAGGAGGCTCCAGTGGCCTTGGAGGAGGCGTTCGGCGACGAAGGGGTTCCAGAGGGCGAGCGTGGCGGCTACCAGTTGGGCGGGGGTCGATGCGGCGAGGAATTCGCGGGTGAGGACGGCGGCGCCGTAACCGGCCGCCCACAAGGCGACGATCAGGATCGCCTTCACCAGGAGGCCGCCGTCGATCACCGGGGACAGGACGGCGAGCAGGGCGTCCTGGGGGACGGCTCGGGGGGCGGCGGCACCGAGGCCGAGGGCGGAATCGGTGAGGTAGGAGCGTGGGGTGCTGACGGCGTCGCGGAGCAGCAGGTATCCCGATCCGGCCAGCGGTCCGACGATGATCAGTGTGAGCAGTGCGCAATATCCGGCCACCCAGGCCCTCGCACGCCTATCTCCCGTCACGCCACTGCACCTTACGTCCCGTCGCTCGCCCAGCGGCCCGGCGGGCCGGGCCCGTCCACCGGTCCGTCGGGCTGTCGGGTCGCCGGACCGGCGGGTCGCCGGGCTGTCGGGTCGTCGGGCTGTCGGGTCGTCGGGCTGTCGGGTCGCCGGGTCGCCGGGTCGTCGGGCTGTCGGGTCGTAGTGGGGCGCCGCGTCCAGGTGCCGCCGTGGGCCTGCTCGATGCGGAGGCGGCTCATGAGGCGACCGAGGCCCGTTCTCGGGGGCTGCGGGCCTGTAGCGGGCAAGGTGAGTCCGGTCGGACTCACATTTTCGGGGTAGTGGTGATGCGAAGGGCGTCGAGGTGCGACGATGGGGCGTGTCCTCGGTCCGTCGCCCCCCTGTCGTTGCTGACCTGACCTGGGTGACGGCCGGCGCGATGACCGCCAACGTCGCCGGGTACCTGCTGCAGTTGCTGGCAGGCCGCTGGCTCGGCGTCGCCGGGTACAGCGAGTTCGCGAGCCTGCTCGCGGTGCAGCTGCTGTGCGCGGTCCCCGCCCTGGCCATGCAGAACGTGGTGGCGCGCGAGGTCGTCCTCGGTGCCGACCTGCGCGCGGTGCGGTCGATGCAGTGGCGCTGCGCCGCGCTCGTCGCCGCGGTCGCCGTGGTGCTGGTGCCGGTGGTCGCCGGGGTGCTGCACGTCGGCGTGTGGGCCGCCGCCGGCGCGCTCGGTGCGGCACCCGCGCTGGTCGTGCTGTCCGGCGAACAAGGAATCCTGCAGGGCGGCAATCATTTCCGTGCGCTGGCCACGGTGCTCGCGATGGCCGGGACGGCGCGCGTGGCACCCGCACTTGTCGCACTCGCCCTCGGCGGCGGCGCGGCCGGCGCACTGTGGGCAGGCGCGGCGGGCATCGTGTGCGCGGCGATCATCGCCGGCCGCATCGCCCGATCGACTGCGCGAGCGCACGATTTCGCGGCCGAATCGGACAGGTCGACCCTTGCCGGGTCCGGCGCGCAATCGGGCGAATTGGCTGGGGCACCCGGGCGGACAGGCGCGGGCGGAACCGATGATGCCCTCTCGGCGGACGCGGGCTCGGCCACTACGGATCGCGGGCTGTCAGCGCAGGAAGGCACGGGCGGATCGAAGCGCGGACCGGCCGTAGCCCGTGCGAGCCGGGCGATCGGTGTTCTTCCGGTGCTGCGTGCGGTGCAGGTGCAGGCCGCGCTGATGGCGCTGTCCTCGGTGGATCTGATCGTGGTCCGCATCGTCCTCGACGACGTCGACGCCAGCCGCTACTCACTGGGCACCATTGCCACGAAGATCGCGTTCTGGCTGCCGCAGGCCGTCGGTGTCGTGCTGTATCCGCGCATGGCCCAACCCGCGCATTCGGCCCGCGCGATCCGCGATGCGCTCTCGGTGCTGTCGGTGATCGGTGTCGTCGCGGTGATCGGCGCCGCGCTGGCAGCCCCGCTCGCCCCGCTGTTCGCCGGGCAGGATTACGCCCCCATCCAGGGCATGCTGTGGATGTTCGCCCTGCACGGCGCGATCTTGGCGGTCCTGCAAGGCGCCCTGCTTTCCGCGATCGCCGTGGAACGTACGGCCCTCGCCGCCGTCACCTGGATCGGCCTGGCCCTCGAGGTGACCCTGATGCTCGCCTTCGCGCGCACGATCGGCACCCTGATCACCACCGCCGTCTCGGTAGCCGCCGTCACCACCGTGATCGTCGCGGTCGTCGTCCTGCGCACCGCCGCCCGCGGCACCGCCCCTGGTTCGGCGCCCACCGTCACCAGCGGAACCGCCTCGTAGGTCCACGGACTCCGCTCGGACTGCCGCGATCCCGCTCGGTCGCCCCGCGACATCCGTGCCTCAGCTTCGTCCGAACTGCGGGACCGGCCTGTGCTCCACAGCCATTCACATCCCCTGCGGTTGGTTGTGGACAATCCACCATCAACACCGCTCACACGAAGAACGGCCCCGGTCACGATGACCGGGGCCGTTCTCGGAGCACTGTCCTCAGCGACGTTTGTCGATGTCGATCTGTTCGGTAGGCGCGTCGTATTCACCGCGGGGGAACTGGGTGGTCGGCGCGTCGTCGTCGGCGTCCCACCGTGAGGTGGGGGTCTCGTCCGGGGCCGCCGTCGGAGCGGGGGTCGGACGGGTGCCGCGCGGGCTGGCGTGGGCAGGGGCGCTGCCGCCGCGCAGGCCGAGGAACAGGCCGGCGATCAGGGCGATCACGCCGAGGATGCCGAACACGATCGGCACGATGCGGCCGAACAGCGACAGCTTGTCGGTGTTCTCCTTGGCGATCGCGATCTGCGACTCGACGGTCGCCTCGTCGAACACGATGTGCGACTTGAGCGCGGTCACCTCGGGCTTGTCCGCCGAGCGGGCGTAGAACAGGTGGATCGACTCGCCGCCCTTGATGACGGTGCCGGTCTGCGGCTCGACCCACAGGTCACGCACGTTGGTGTAGTAGCGGGTCATGGTGACCGGGGTGTCGGCGGGGACGTCGGTCACGCCCCACTTCGACGCGGGCAGGGTCAGCCGGTTGGCAGGCGCCTGCACGACGTCCCAGGTGCTGGTGACCGGCGCGGTCATCTGGAAGTGGTAGACCTTCGTGCTGTTGATCTCGGTCTCTTCGATGAAGTTCGCGTCGAAGGACTTGCGCACGTTGATGTCGAAGTACGGGTAGGTCTTCTGCTCGGTGCCGATGGGGAAGCGGTAGCCGAGGCCGGTGTGCTGCACCGGCTCCATGACGCTGCCGTCCTTGTTGACGGTGACCGCGATCGAGCCGTTGGGCTCGGTGTCGACGGGCATGCCGGTGGTGCGCGAGATGGTGACCCGGTCGATGGTCGCGGTGAGCAGGCCGGTGTCGCCCTGCACGTCGGTGCGGCGCAGTGTCTGGCCTGCCTGCAGCGTCATATCGTTCGCGTCGGAGGGCTCCTCGACGGTGACGAAGCGCTGGGAGATCAGCGGCACGTCCTTGTTCACGACGGCGGGCCCGTCGCCGGTGGTCAGCGACTTGGAGTCGAGAACGAGGCTGTCCTCACCCTTCTGATTCTCCGCGATCGTGGTGATCTCGAGGTCGAGCGGAGTCTTGGCCACCTTGCTCACGGTGTAGGTGGGGATCATCAGCGCGGCGACGAGTAATGCCGCGCCCAGACCCACGAGCACGCAGGCGACCGTCCTTCTGGTACCGGCACTCAGTGCCATGCAAACTCTCCTCGTCGTTCGAACACGGATCCTCCGCTGGTCTGGTATTGCACCCTAGGCCCTCGTGAGCCCCGACACTAACAGCCCGGCCTTACAGAGTGCGGCGCTGCGCCCGGTAAATCGCCGACCGGGCAAAATGGGAAGCGATGACAACCGCCACCGCTCCCGTTCCCGCTCCGCGCGCCTTCATCCCCGCATTGGAAGGCATGCGTGGGATGGCCGCGCTCGGCGTCTTGCTCACCCATGTCGCGTTCCAGACCGGAACCGGCAAGGTCGCGGTGCTCGGCCCGATCCTGGAGCGCTTCGACATGGCGGTCGCGGTGTTCTTCGCGCTGTCGGGTTTCCTGCTGTGGCGCCCGCACGCCGCGGTGGCGCACGGCATGGGCACCGCGCCGACGACCGGCCGCTATCTGCTGCATCGCCTGATGCGCATCGTGCCCGCGTACTGGGCCGTCGTGGTGTTCGTGCTGCTGTTGCTGCCCGGCGCGGCGCAGTCGGCGAACCTGCGGGTGTGGGTGTCGAATCTGTTCCTGCTCCAGGTATTCGTCCCGCTGACGCTGACCGAGGGTCTCACCCAGATGTGGAGCCTGTCGGTGGAGGTGGCCTTCTATCTGGTGCTGCCGCTGCTGGCCTGGTCGATCGTGTGGTTGCGTGGGCCGACGGCTCGCCTGCGGGTGCCCGTGCTCTGCGGGCTGATCGCGGTGAGCCTGACCTGGAATCTGTGGCCGGTGCCGACGCCGGACGGTATCCACGCCGACAACTGGCTGCCCGGCTACCTGCCGTGGTTCGCGGCGGGCATGGTGCTCGCCGAACTGATCCATCAGGTCAGGCCCGGCGCCTGGTGGGGCAGGCTGTTCTCGTCGCAGCCGCTGATGTGGGCGCTGGCGCTGGCCGCGTTCCTCGTCTCGGCGACCGAGTTCGGCGGTCCGGCCGGTCTCGAACGCGCCGAGCCGTGGCAGTACGCGATGAAGATGCTGCTCGGCATGATCATCGGGTTCGGCCTGCTCGCCCCGCTGGTCCTGCGCCCGGCCGACGCGCCACCGCACCGCTGGCTGGAATCGCCGACCGCCCTCACCCTCGGCCGCTGGTCCTACGGCATCTTCCTCTGGCACCTCGTCGTGCTGACCATGGTCTTCCCGGTGTTCGGCATCCTGCCGTTCAGCGGCCAGTTCGGTTATGTCCTCGTGCTGACCACCGCGCTGACCATGCCGCTCGCCGCCGCGAGCTTCGCCCTGATCGAGGACCCGGCACGTCGGCTGGCGCGGCGCGTCGACCGGGCCGCGGCCGCTCGCAAGCAGGCCGAGCGGCTCGCCGGGTCAGCGCCGTCGACGCGGTAGCGCCGCGACACCGACCGCGATGACAGCGATGACGGCGGGCGCCTGCGCCCACAGCGAGCCGCCCATATAGGGCGTCCCCGAACGCCACGTCCCCGTCGACAGCACGGCCGCCGAGATCAACGTCCCGAGCCCGGCCACCCACGGCAGTGCCGTGGCCGTCAGCACGGGCCGGAAGCGACTACAACCCAGCGCGATCAGCGTGAACACCGCGCCAACCGGCCCCGACACCACCGTGACCACACCGGTCAGCCCGACCGCGGCGGCCCACCGAACACCCCAGGTCACCGGCGCCGGACCGGCATCGGGCACCTCGCGCCGCCGTGGAATCGCCAGCAGCACCAGCGGAATCAACAGCAGCAGGCCGCCGAAGATCGCCAGCCGGTACCAGCGGTC
Source organism: Nocardia sp. NPDC060259 (assembly GCF_042728775.1). Lineage (NCBI taxonomy): Bacteria > Bacillati > Actinomycetota > Actinomycetes > Mycobacteriales > Nocardiaceae > Nocardia > Nocardia sp. NPDC060259. The sequence continues at coordinate 15,065 of NZ_JBHXAY010000011.1, read as the reverse complement.
GGCCGGGAACGACACGGTGATCTCCCCGGTCGTGCCCGCCGGGACGACCCACGCCTGCTGCCAGCCGTCGACCACCACCGGCGACAGTTCCCGCCCGTCGGCGGTGTGCGCCTCCCAGCCGACATTCGTGCTGAGCGGCAGGACGAGCAACTGCGTCCCGGGCGCGGTGGGCGCCGGCGCGACCGGATCGGTGCGGATCAACCGCAGCCGGTCGACCGTGAACAGCTCGGTCGGCGCGACGGTGAGGTCGGGATGCCCGGGCAGCAGCTCGATATCGGCCGCGTCCTCCACGCAGGCCCGCGCGGAAACCGGTGCGCCGGAACGGAGTTCGTCGGCGGTGGCGGTGACGGTGGTGTGCACGGTGCGGCCGCCGATCGCGATCACCGGCCCGTCCGCGCAGTCGATGGTGACGAGCCGATCGCCCGCGGCGGGCGCCGGGTACTCGGGGCCGAGCACCTCCACCTCGGCGAGTCCGGCGGGCTGGGAGAGCACGAAGCCGAGCGCGGTGCGGTCGAGCACCTCGTTCCAGCTCTGGATGCTGATCTCGACGCGGTCGGTGACCGTGGGGTACAGCGAGATCCGGGCCGGCTCGCCGTGCTCGCGCTCGGGGAGTTCACGGAACTGCGGGCCGTTGCCGAGGTTCACCATGACGGCGGTGGCGGTCGCGGGCAGCCCGCCGAGCGCGGTGGTGAGGTCGAGCCCGGTGACTTCGGTGGGTTCCGGAAGTTCCAGCACCAGTGTGGGTTTGGCGCCCGCGAGACCGCGGACGGTCGATTCCGGGGCGGTCCAGGTGGTCTTCGGATCGCCGTCGGTGGCGGCGAACGCGGCGCCGCGCAGGTCGGCGACATCGGCCTTGCCGCGCGCCACCGGCCGGGTGTGGTCGGTGAGCAGTGCCTCCAGCGCGGGGCCGGGCCTGGTGCGGACGGTCAGCTCGGTGGTGGCGGTGAGCGGTTCGGGGACCGAGAGCGTGCGGCCGAAGACGCCGGGCTCCTCGGCGGGCAGCCCGAGGCCCTTACTGCAGTGCACCCGGTCGGGACCGTCGAAACACGCACTGCGGCCGAGGAACTCCTGCCCGAGATCCCATCCGGTGACCTTCATGCCCGGCGCGACATCGGGCAGCACGACGCGATGCCGGATATCGACACGTACCGGCGCGTCCCGCACCGTGTAGTCGTCGAGGGTGAGCTCGCTGATCCCGAATTGACCACCGCTGGTGCCGGTCTCGGTCCGCGCGGCGGTGATCATCACCCAGTCGGTCTTGCCCGCGGGCAGCGGGACCGTCACGGGCGCACCGGGTTCGGTGATCCGCGCCGACACGGTGCCACGCGAGGTGCGGACCTCCACCCACTTCACCGGATCACCCAGCGCGGCCGCCGTGGTGGTGAAGCGCAGCGAGCCGGTCGTGATCGGCTTGTCGAGATCGAGCCGGAGCCATTGTCCGAGTGCGGATTCGGCTCCGTTGCTGATCCAGGCGGTACTCGGATCGCCGTCGACAGCGGCGGCGGTGGAGCTGCCTGGCGCCGAGCCGCCGATCTGGGTGGCGTCGGCCGCGGAGCTGGACGCGGTGACCTTCGCGCCCGACCACTCGCCGCGCACCAGCGGCGTGCCGTCGACCGGATAGTCGGGTACCAGATTGTGGGTGCGGCGCGCGTCGTCGGCGGCGCGTACCGCGGAGTTGTGATTGTCGACCCGGCCGAAGTCGGCCTCGCGGTCCATCGGCGTATCGGTCAGCAGCGTCGGTTTCGGCGGCAGCCCGGCGCGCGCGGCATCGGCGGCGAGAAGCACAGGGGCCGTGGGGTTTCCGGTATCGCGCCGGATCCGCTCCAGCACCTCGGGGCCGCCCTGGACGACCGGCACCGAATCCAGCGCGACGGTGTACGCGCCGGGGAACCCGGGCGGCGCGCCGGTGCCGCCGCGCACGTCGACCGGGGTGCCCGGCGGTGGCACCTCGACCCGGTAGATCTCGATCGCCGGATAGGCGGGCTGCAGATCGTTGTCGACGACCAGCCCGGCGTCCGCCGCGCGCGGCCCGATCAGGTCACCGAATTCGGCGACTTTCGTCAGGCCCGGCGACCCCTCGATCGCGCGGTGCGCCAGCATCGGCCGGGTCGATCGCGAGGTCTCGGGATCGAGATCGTTGCGCAGCACCAGAACGCCGATGCCCTGGTCGGCGAGCGTGGCGGCCAGTCCGGTCGACGGCCTGCCATCGGCGATGAGGCGCTGCACCGAATCCATCGCGCGGATGGTGCCCGGCGGGTTCAACGGGACCGAATCGCGCACGGCCCAGGGCGTACTCGCCAGGGCCTGCAGCGGTTCGTCGCGGGTGAGTCCCCAGATCTGGCTGCCGAACGGCGCGCCGGGCACGACCAGCGCGCGGGTGTCGGCGGCATTGTCGGCCAGCCAGTCCGCGGTCTCGGTCCAGTACGCGGGCACCTCGTCGTAGGCGCCGCGCGGCGCGAGCTTGCCGGTCCACGCGAGCGAGGTGGCGACGGTGAGCGCGGCCAGGATCAAGGCCGCGACGGCGACGAGCCGGTCCCGCTCGGGGTGGGCGAACGTGTTGCGCCACTCCCGCCGCGGCACCGAGGCGGGCAGTGGCACCCGGCCGAGCAGGTGCGCCAGGCCGATCACCAGCGGCAGCCGGATCAGCGGCTCCAGCTTGTGCACATTGCGCAGCGGCGCGCCGCCCGAGTCGAGGAACACCCGCACCGACTCGGCGAACGGGCCACCGAGCTCGCCAACGTACCCGGCGCTGATCCCGGCCAGACCCACGAGCAGGATCAGCGCGAACCGGCCACGGTACGGCATGGACGAGCGGGCCAGCCCGGCCATACCCGCCGCGGCGAGCAACCCGGTCGCCAGCACCGCAGCGGGCTGGGTGACCAGCACCGCGCCCGCGATGCGCTCGGGTGACACGAACGGCGTCCAGCTGTCCGTGCCACGCAGCACCTCGCTCAGCGAGGCCCACTGCGTCGTCACCCCCGAGGACTCGATGTAGTCCAGGAACGGCGGGCTGACCTTGCCGAGCAGCAGCAGCGGCACCACCCACCAGAAAGTCGCCAGCACCAGCAGCGGAATCCAGGCCGCCGTGAACCGCCACCACCGCCGATTCGGCCGATACGAAGCCCACCACAGCGCGGCGGGCAGGAACGCGGCCACCGTGGCGACGGCGTTCACAGACCCCATCAATGCCAGCGCGAGCGCACTACCGGCTGGAGAGAGCGCGCCACCGCGCCGCACTGTCCGGTCCGAGTCACCCTCACCCTGATCGCCGTTGGCGTCTGCTGCGGCACCCCGGTCGTCGGGGGCGGCTCCTGTCGCGCCCTGATCGCCGCGCGCGATCGCTCCCGCATCCCGGTCGCCCCGCGCGCTCCGTTCACCAGGCGCGGTCGCCCCGACGCCGCGTCGATTCCGTACCGCGACACCGAGCGCGGCGGGCGCGAGTAGCACCCACGGCGCCAGCATCATCGGCAGCGTTTCCGAGGAGATCGAGCCGAGTGTGGTGAGAACCCGCGGCGACAACGCGAACGCGATACCGGCGATCACCCGCGACCCGCGCGCGCCGATCCCCAGCGTCTCGCACAGCTTGACGATGCCCCAGAAGCCGGCGAGCAGCAGCAGCGCCCACCAGACGCGCTGAGTCACCCACGCGGGCAGGTTCAGCAGATGCCCGGCGGAGAAGAAAGTGCCGTGCGGGAAGAAGTAGCCGTAGGCCTGGTTCTGCACCTGGCCCATCGGAGCCTGACTGCTCCACAGGTGCGATGCCCGCGCGAGGAAACCCAGCGGGTTCTGGGCGAGGTCGTATTTGGTGTCCGCGACGGTGAGCCCTGGCGCCTGCGCGAACGTCAGGACGAAGGCGGCTACGACCGTGCCGACGAACCAGCGCCAACCCAGTGGAGCCGTGTCCGGTTGCCCCGCTAGTAGGGGGCGTGACGCGCCGGCGTCGGACTCAGCGGCTGCCGTATTCAGGGGCGTTGAGCAGCGAGGAGTCCTTGTCACCGCTGCGGTCGATCGAGGGCGCCGTGTTCTGCTGCACCGCTGCCGTGATCGCGAAGACGGCGATTGCGCTCAGCAGGGCGCCGCCGACCGCGCTGGCAACAGCCGGAACAGCAAACTTCATCGCGCACTCCAATACGCTCGACGGCGGGGTGGTACTCCGGCCAACCTAGCAGGTGTGGCCCGCGAGGTCAGTCTTCGGGCACGTGGCAATCCAGCGCGCCGAGCAGCGTCCGGAATTTGGCGGTCGTCTCGGCGAGCTCGGCCCGCGGATCGGAGGCCGCGACGATCCCGCCGCCCGCGCTCGCCCGCAGCGTGCGGCGGTCGGCCGCGAGTTCGGCGCCCCGGATGGCGACCACCCATTCGCCGTCGCCGTCGTCGGCACACCAGCCGACCGCGCCGCCGTAGAAACCGCGCTGTGGTTCGTCGGCGACGATCGCGTCCAGCGCGGCGCCGAAGGGGGTCCCGTTGACGGCCGGTGTCGGATGCAGCAGCAACGCCAGGTCCAACGCCGTTGTCGACGGGTCGCGCAGCACGCCGTGGATGGGGGTGGCCAGGTGCCAGACCTGTTCGGTGCTCAGCAGTTCGGGCGCGTCCGGAATGTGGAGTTCGGTGCAGACCGGATCCAGTTGCCGCCGGATCCACTCGATCACGAACGCGTGCTCGTCGTGGTTCTTGGCGCTCGACAGCAATTCGCGCGCCTGCGCGGCATCGGCCTCCGGATCGGCGCGCCGGGGGAGGGTGCCTGCCAGCGGATGCAGGCTGACGCGGTCACCGTGGCGCGCGACCAGTACCTCGGGGGTGGCGCCGAGCAGGATCTCGCCGGGCCTGCCTGCCGCCGACAGGTCGGCCACGTACACACTCGCCGCAGGATGCCTGGCCAGCAGGTGCCCGGCCAGCACCTCCGGATCGAGCGGTTCCTCGGCTTCGAGCACCATGCTGCGTGCGGCCACGACCTTGCGCAGCTCGTTCGCGGGGTCGCCGAGCTGGTCGACCAGTTTGGTCACGCGCGCGATGTGCTCTGCGGGACTGGGTATTTCGCGGATGACCCGCACCTCCGGCAGCTCCGGCAATGCCGCGGGCCGCCACGGGCCCGCGGTGTGCACCGCTGTCTCGGGCTGCCAGAGCGCAGCGGGTTCCCTCGGATCGAACGGCAGCGCTCCGACGATCAGCCGCGGCGCCGGTGACTCGCCGGATCGCGGTGTGGACTCGGTCGCGCGCGTCTCGGCCGCCGTGCCGTCGTCAGCCCCGTCCTGCCAGGCACGCAGCGCCGCGACCGCCTGCCGGGGGTCGGCGTAGGACGCGCGCACACCCGTGGCCACCAGCACGGCATCGGGTCGGGCGAGCAGGAACGGTTCCATGGTGCTTCGACCATAACGCCGGCACCACCCCCGCCGGCCGGCAGAGCGATCGAACTCTCAGTGCTCGGGCGGCACCAGGAAGACCGGCCGGTGCCCATGCTTGAGTACCGCCTCGGCGACGCTGCTGTGCAGTAGCGCGCGCAGCCCGGTCGAGCCGCGGGTACCGGCGACGATGATGTCGACGTCGAGCTCGTCGGCGCAGTCGACGATCGCGTTCCAGATCGTGGTCGTGCACTCGGCGGTCCGTGGCTCGGCATCGATTCCGGCCAGTTTGGCCAGGTGCACGCCCTCGGCGTTGATCTTGCGGGCATCGGTGTAGGCGATGTCCTCGATCTCCTCGTCGGGAACCCAGTCCGGTTGCATCACCCCGGCCAGCCCGGAGATCCGGGCGGCCTGGCGGACCATCGGCTCCCAGGCGGTGAGCAGGATCGCGCGCTCGGCGGAGAGGAAGCGGCCCGCGTACTCGACGGCGCGCTTGGCGTGTTCGGAACCGTCGTAGGCGATGAGCATCCGATCGCAAGCCATGACGACCTCCTGCGCTGGTCCAGCGTCTGTTCCCACAGATTACCCCCGCATTCGGCGATTCAATCGCACACCGGTGACGTGATCGCGCCGCGAACCCGGCTACCGTGGAGCACATGCGGAAATCGCCTGTGGTCGTGTTCGCAGTCCTGGCCGCCGTTGCCACCGCCTGTTCGGGAGGGTCGTCGCCTGAGACGACCACCGCGGCGACCGGCACCGGCCTTCCCACGTCGTCCCCCGCGGGCTCGCCCGCGCCGGGCACCCAAGTCCAAAGCCCATGCGGCACCGACTATCTCGCGAAATTCACCCAGCGCGAGAAACTCGCCCAGCTGCTCACCGTCGGCATCACCGGCTCGGCCGACGCCACGAATGTGGTGAGCACCGAGCAGGTCGGCGGCATCTTCATCGGCAGCTGGACCGATCCGGGGCTGATGGACAAGACCCAGCTCGACGCGGTCAAGGCGCTGGCCAAGGCGCCGCTGATGGTGACCATCGACGAGGAGGGCGGCCGCGTCTCGCGCGCGAAGAACGTGATCGGCGTGATCCCGTCGGCCCGCGTGATCGCCCAGACCCAGACCTCGGAGCAGTACTACCAGAACACGCTGACCAGGTCGAAGGCGTTGCAAGACCTGGGCATCACGGTGAACTTCGCCCCCAGTGTCGACGTGAGCAGCCAGCCCGACGACAGCGTCATCGGTGACCGCTCCTTCAGCGACGACCCGCAGGTGGTGACCGAATACGCTGGCGCCTACATCCGCGCGGCCAACGAGGTCGGCCTCGGCTCGGTCATCAAGCACTTCCCCGGTCACGGCTCGGGTTCCGGTGACTCGCACACCGGCGCGGTCCGCACGCCGCCGCTGTCGGAGCTGCAGGACAAGGATCTGGTCCCGTTCCGCGAACTGGTGGACTCCGGCGCCGCGGTGATGGTCGGCCACCTGGACGTGCCGGGGCTGACCGAACCCGATGTGCCGGCGAGTATCAGCCCGGCCGCGATGACGCTGCTGCGTGAGGGCACCGGCTACGGCGCGCCGCCGTTCGACGGCCCGATCTTCACCGACGATCTCGGTGGCATGGCGGCCATCACCGCCCGCATGTCGATCGCCGATGCGGTCGAGGCTTCGCTGGTCGCCGGCGCCGACAATGCCCTGTGGATCAGTACCGACGCGGTGCCCCAGGTACTCGACCGTTTGGAACAGTCGGTGGCGAGTGGCAAACTGCCCGCCGACCGGGTCGATGCTTCCGTGCTGCGGATGGCGCGCTACAAGGGTGTGGCGCTGGGCTGCTGAGCCGGTCCGGCGACTGAGCGGCAAATGGGTACCCGCGATCTTACCTTGGAGTAAGATAGAGGTTCACCCTGCGGTAGGAGAGTGGATGGCAGGCGGGACGAAGCGACTTCCCCGGGCGGTTCGTGAGCAACAGATGCTCGACGCCGCTGTCGAGGTGTTCGCGCGCAAAGGCTTCCACGACACCTCGATGGACGCGATAGCGGCCGAGGCGAAGATCTCCAAGCCCATGCTCTACCTGTATTACGGCTCCAAGGACGAGTTGTTCCGCGCCTGCATCCAGCGCGAGGGACTGCGGTTCATCGAGGCCGTCGCGCCGGCGGGCAACCCGCATCTCACGCCGCACGAGCAGGTCCGCACGGCGCTCGAGGGCTTCCTCGATTTCGTCGACCGCAACCGCCAGTCCTGGCAGGTGCTCTACCGGCAGGCAATCGGACAGCAAGCTTTCGCCTCGGAGATCGACAACGCGCGCGAACGCGTCATCGAGCTCACCGCGAAACTGCTCGAGTCCAGTGCCAAGCACGCCGATCCGGGGACCAATTTCGAAGTCGTCGCTGCGGCGGTGATCGGGGCGGGCGAGGCGATCGCCGACCGGGTCGCCGGCGGCCGGATCGACGTCGCCGAGGCGGTCGACCTCCTCGACGATCTGGCCTGGCGCGGTCTGGCGGGTCGCAAGAAACCGGAGTAGCGCTTGCGGCAACCCCGTCGGCCTGCGATTGTGCACGGCTAGAAGATTCACGACAGACGGGGTGGGAAGTGTTCGGTGTGTTGAAGCCGTGTGCGCACGGCGCGGCGAAGTACGGCATCGATCCGGGGCAGTGGCAGGCGCACATGTGCGGGCTGTGCCTCGGTCTGCGCGACGGGCACGGCCAAGTGGCCCGCGCCGCGACCAATACCGACGCGATCGTGCTGAGCGTGCTCACCGAAGCCCAAACCGGCGATTCCGGCGCGCGCACCACCGCGGGACCGTGCCCGCTGCGCGGCATGCGCCGGGCATCGGTGGTCGCGGCGAACGCGCCGGGCGTGCAGCTGGCAGCGACGGCGTCGTTGCTGTTGGGGGCGGCCAAGATTCGCGATCATGTCGACGACGGGGACGCCGCCGCGCTCGCCCGTCTGCCGATGCGCCGGGTGTCGTCCACCTGGGCGGCCCGTGCGCAGGAGCAGGCCGCGCGGATCGGCCTCGACGTGCAGCCGATGCTGGCCGCGATCGCCACGCAGTCGGCACTCGAGGCCAAGGCCGTGCCCGACACGGGCTCCCTCGGCACGCTGATCACGCTCGATGACCTGACCGGCCCGACTCAACTCTGCGCCGCCACCTTGTTCGGCCATACCGCGACGCTCGCCGACCGTCCGGAAAACGTTGTCGCACTACAGGAGATCGGCCGCCACATCGGCCGCATCGCCCACCTGGCCGACGCCATCGAAGACCTCGAACGCGACCGAGCCCGCGGCCGCTTCAACCCCCTCGACGCCACCGGCACCGACATGCCCCGCGCCTACCAGCTGGTCCGCGAAAGCGAAGCGGCCATCCGCCACGCCGCCGCCGAGGCCGAGCTCGACCAGCTGCCGACGGTGCGCTGGGCACTGCTCGACCCGCTGTCGGCCCTGCTGCGCCGCCTCGGCCAGGGACTCGGGCTGGCGGTCGGCCATGTCTGCCGCATTTCGCCTGTCGCCCAGCAGCATTCGCCCTATGAGTTCCCGTCCCCGCCGGGCAGGCGCCCGAACCGGCCCGGCCCACTGAAGGCGGGCGGGCTGATCCTGGGCGTCTACTGCACCGGCATGGCCTGCTGCGTCGACCACACCAGCCCGTGCACCGGCGAGGAGAAGGAAGCCTGGGCCAAGCGGTGCGACTGCGGCAGTTGCTGCGACTGTGGAGAGTGTTGCGGCAACTGCTGCAGCTGCGGTGGCGAGGACGGCTGCTGTGGCGACTGCGGCTGCGATTGCAGCTGCTAGGAAACCCTCACTCGCACTTCACGATCGGGATCGGGTCGTACTTCACCGTCCTGGTGTGCCGCGACACCTGGGCGCCGGTCTTGCGATCGGTGATCACCCGGGTATCGGAGATGGTGAACCCGGGCGCGCCCTCGGAGGCGATGCAGTCCTTGCCCTTGGGCAGGGTGATCTCGGTGGGCTCGGTCGGCTTCGACTTCTCGCCGGTGATCGACTCCACCTCGACGGTCTTGGTGCCCCACAGCCGCACGGTGATGTCCGAACCCGTCGCGACGGTCTCGATGTAGATGCCGGACGGGCTGTTGTTGCGGAACGCCAGATCGATCGCCCCGTCGAACACGGTGGCTTCGCGCGCCGCCGGGTACCGCGAGATGTAGTAGCTGTGCTCGGTGTGGCCCGCGTCTTCCATGCCGGCGAAGTAGGCCGCGTTGTAGAGCGTGGTGGCGAACTGGCTGATGCCGCCGCCGACCGCGGTGCTCGGCCTGCCCTTGTCGATGATGCCGGACTCGACATAGCCTTCCGCGGCGGTGCGCGGACCGGTGAACTCGTTGAGCGAGAACGTCTCTCCCGGTTTCACCACCGCGCCGTTCACCTTCGCGGCCACGGTGCGGATGTTCACGCCGGACGGACCGCTGAAGCCACCGGTGGTGAACTGGCCGACCATCTCGTTGACGCCGAGACCGTTGGCGGCCTCGGTGGTGAGCTTCGGCTCGATACGCTGATAGACGGCCTCGGCCGTCCGGTCGCCGGGCTTGGCCAGCAGCGCGGGCAGCTTCTCCAGCGTCTTGGGCCAGTCGACCTTGTTGCCGACAACGGCGGGCACCACCGTCGGCTTGCCCGCGCCGACGGTGAAGGTGGCGTCCTTGGGTTCCACCTCGGAGGCCGCCAATTGCGGTGCGAGAACAGCGATCGCGGCGTCGTTGTCGATCTTCGGCGCCAGGCCGCCGTTCCCGTCGGGAACGAAGCTGAGCACGCCCGCGATCTGCTCGGGGGTGAGCACGGCGCGAGAATCCTTGCCGCTCACCGTGATCGGCGACGCGACGGCGGGGGTGGCGATGTCACGCAGCGCGGCCTGCACCGCTTCGTTGCGCACCGCGACGGGCGCGGCCACCACCGGCAGATCCAGTTCGTTGCTCGAGGCCCAGCGCTCGGTGATCGTGGTGCGGGCGGCGTCGGTGTCGAGCACCCGGCCCGGCACCGGCGCGACCGCGACCGGCCTGCCGTTCTCGAACCGCACCGTGCCTTCCACGGTCGGGTTGTCGTGCACCCGGAAACCGGCCAGCTGCTGATCGAGCGCGGCCGCGTCGACCGTGCTCGCCACCTGGACGTCGCGGGAGCCGAACAGGGAGACCAGCCGGCTCACCGGATTGATCGGCTGGTCGCCGACCGCGTCCCAGGTGCGGTCCCAGTCCACGGCCAGACCGGCGGCGGAGGGCACCATGGTCGCCTGCACGTCACCGATGCGGACCGGGAGCGGGCGATCGGCCTTGGGGCTGAGCTGGCTGTGCAGTAAGGCGTCGGCCGCGGCCTTGTCCATACCGCCGACGTCGACGCCCGCGATGACGACGCCGCGCGGCACGTCACCGGCGCTGAGCGCCAGGTCGGCCAGATAGGCCGCGGTGCCGAGGGCGAGAACGGCGCCGACGGCGATGCCGATCCGTTTGGTCAGTTCGGGGATGTCCGAGCCGGTCGGCGGCTGCGCGCCGGCGGGTGGGGGCGCGGGCGACCAGCGATCACGGGTCACGGTGGTGAGTGGCTGGGTGGGCAGGGCGGTGGTGTCGGCATCGAAAGTGCGATTTGCTTCGAGCAGCTTGCGTAGTCCGACCTCGCCCCTCCGGTCGGCCGGTTGTCCGGCGTTCGACTCGCTGGGCACGGAGGTCCTTCCGTTGGGTGTTATGGCGTCATCCTGGATCAGGTGCGCCCGGCCCCAGGTGTTTGCGGGGCCCCGGCCAAGGGTAATGGTGTTCGTCGCCCTCGGCACCCTGGCAACAGTGGATGGACAACAGGAAGGCTCCGCGTAGTTGCCGGGTCGGGGGTCTGGCAACTACACGGAGCCGATCTGTTTATCGCGGCCCGTTCCGGGGCGTTACAGCCTGTTTCCGAGGAGTTTCGCGACGCCCACGGACGGCCGCCCTGCGGGCAGGCGGGACCACCCGGGACAATCTGACGTGAGACTCGACACCAGGTACCGGACAACGAGGGAGAACTGATGCAGCTGGGAATGATCGGCCTCGGCCGGATGGGCGCCAATATCGTGCGCCGCATCGTGCGGGACGGGAACACAGCTGTCGGTCACGAACGCCATCAGGGCCACATCGACGAGCTGGAGAAGGAGCTCGGCGACAGCTTCAAGGGCAGCACCGACCTGAAGGAATTCGTCGCCATGCTCGACGCGCCCCGCGTCGTCTGGGTGATGGTTCCGGCCGGCGCGACCGGTGCCGTTGTCGACGATCTGGCCGAGCTGCTCGAGCCGGGCGACATCATCATCGACGGCGGCAACAGCCGCTACCACGAGGACATCAAGCGCGCGAAGGCGCTGGCGCCCAAGGGTATCCACTACCTCGACGTCGGCACCTCCGGCGGCGTGTTCGGCCTGAAGCGCGGCTTCTGCCTGATGATCGGCGGCGAGGAGGAGCAGGTGCGCTACCTGGAGCCGCTGTTCGAGTCGATCGCCCCCGGTGTCGACGCCGCCCCGCGCACCCCCGGCCGCACCGGCGAGCCGACCCCGGCCGAGCAGGGCTGGCTGCACTGCGGTCCGGCCGGTGCCGGCCATTTCGTGAAGATGGTGCACAACGGCATCGAGTACGGCGCGATGGCCGCCTACGCCGAGGGCCTGAACATCCTCCAGCACGCGAACATGGGCGCCGACCACGGTGGCGGCGAGCACTCGGCGGAGGAGACCCCGCTCGACAACCCCGAGTACTACCAGTACGACCTGGACATTCCGGACATCACCGAGGTGTGGCGCCGCGGTTCGGTCGTCGCGTCCTGGCTGCTCGACCTCACCGCGGGCGCCCTGTACGCCGATCCGAACCTGGACGGGTTCAGCGGTCGCGTCTCGGACTCCGGCGAGGGTCGCTGGACCATCGACGCCGCCATCGACACCGCCGTGCCGGTCCCGGTGCTGTCGGCGGCCCTGTTCCAGCGCTTCTCCTCGCGCGGTGAGGCCCTCTACGCCGACAAGATGATCTCGGCGATGCGCAAGGCGTTCGGCGGCCACAACGAGCTGCCGGAGAAGTAGGCCGTCGAGACCTCTTGACGCTCACCACCGGCCTTCCGTCGCCCGACGGGAGGCCGGTGGTCGCTGTTCGGGGCGATTCCGGATCGGCCGAAAATGTCCGGATGGTACCCGCCAAACACCCGCCCAAAGAGTAAAACGCTAATGTTCCACAAAAATGGGAACACGTTCCTCTTTTCCAGGACAACCGTCCAGTCCACCGGATACCTTCTGGTCAGAAGGGGGATAGACCACCCGATGAGGAATTCGTCCCGGCCGACTTCGCCGGGGCTTGGAGGAAAATCATGATCCGGACTTCGCGTATCACCGCGGGCGTCGCCACCACCGCTCTGGTCGTCGCCGGTGTCGGCGTCGCTCTCGGTTCCGGCGTCGCCGCCGCGGCGGGCTCCTGCGCGGTGAGCAGCCACGCCGAGAAGCGGGATGCCAGCACCGTCGGCATCACGCACGTCTACGACAAGACCGCCAGCGCCGAGCAGATCGGTGTCGGCACCTCGGTGACCTACAAGGTTGTCGTCGGTACGACCGGGATCGGCAACCCCTACGTCAACACCATCACCGACTTCCCGCCGGTCGGCTTCGGCGCCCCGACCAAGACCACCATCACCGCCTACCACGCGATCGGCGGCCAGGTGACCGAGGACGTCACCCCCGAGCCGAACGCGGGCGGCTGGAAGGTCACCAGCACCGGCTGGTTCGTCAACTCCGGCAACCCCGTCACCCTGACCATCACCTACCCGGTGCCGGACAGCGTCAAGGCGGGCCAGATGGTCACCAGCGGTGGCGTCGGCGTCGCGGGCACCGTGGGTGTCAGCAACGAAATGCCCGGCCTCACCGCCTGTTTCACCGCGCGCGGCGCCAACGCGGGTGAGACCGTGATCGGCAGCCTCGGCGACAACGGGCTTGGCTCCTCCGACGGTCAGCTGAGCTCCACCGGGTCGATGAGCGACATCATCTCCGACGTGCTGCGCAATCTGATCGGTAGCTGATCGCGTAGCACCTGGTCGCCGGGACGGTCTCGCGCTGCCGTCCCGGCGTTCTGGGTTCGCCGGGTATCGCCCCATCTGTAGTGAGGATTCATGTTCGTGTTCACCCGTATCCGCGCGGTCGCGGTGGCGGCCATGGTGCTGGTGCTGCTGTCGGTCGCCTCGATCGGCACCGCGGGCGCCGACGGCTCGCGCCTGGACCGCGTCGAGCGGCCGGGGCAGCGTCAGCAGACGCTGCACGTGTACTCCGCGTCGATGGACCGGGTGATCCCGCTGCAGGTCATCACCGCGCACGACACCAGCGTCCCGCGGCCGACCCTGTATCTGCTCAACGGCGCCGGCGGCGGTGAGGACGTCGCGAACTGGTACAACCAGACCGACATCGTGCAGTTCTTCGCCGACAAGAACGTCAATGTCGTCACCCCGGCCGCGGGCAAGTTCTCGTACTACACCGACTGGCAGCGCGACGACCCCAAACTCGGCCGCAACAAGTGGCAGACCTTCCTCACCGAAGAGCTCCCGCCGATCATCGACGCCACGCTGAATACGACGGGCGTGAACGCCATTGCCGGACTGTCGATGTCGGCCACCGCTGTCCTCAACCTGGCCATCGCCGCCCCCGACCGCTACCGCGCCGTCGGCGCCTACAGCGGCTGCGCCTCGGTCGCGGACCCGATGGGCCGCGCCTATGTCGATCTGGTCTTCGCCCGTGCGGGCGCCGACCCCGCCAACATGTGGGGTCCGCCCGGCGATCCGGCCTGGCGCGCCAACGACGCCTATCTCAACGCGGAACGCCTGCGCGACAAGGCAATCTATCTCTCCAGCGCGACCGGCCTCCCCGGCATCGCCGAGGCCCTCCCGCCGGGCGCGAGTCCCGGCAAGGTCATCGGCATGACCGACCAGATCCTCCTCGGCGGCGCCATCGAAGCCGCTACCAACCTCTGCACCCAGCGCCTTGCCACCCGTCTCCAGGAACTGAACATCCCCGCCCAGACCGTCTTCCGCGCCGCGGGCACCCACACCTGGAAGTACTGGGAACAGGACCTCCACAACTCCTGGCCGCTGCTCGCCGCCGCCATCGGCGCAAACTAGAACGATCGGTCGGGAATCGGAATCGTCAAGCCCCGAAAAGTTATGGCTAACAGTCAGATTGAGACGAACGATGTTGTCGTTAGATCTTGATCAGTTGTTCTCGAAAGGCTTGTCATGCACCGTCGTATGGTCCGAATCCTGGTCGCCACCGCAGCCGTCGCCGGTATCGCCGCGGGCGCGTCCCCCGCTGTCGCCGCCCCCGCGGCCCCGGGCGTCATCGCGGAAGGTTCCGTCGGCACCGGCTCCGCCCTCATCGACTTCCCCCTCGGCTTCCTCAAGTTCATCCTCTGCCACGGTGCGGGCGGCCCCTCGAACCCGATCTGCGCCTGACGGTGCGGTTCTCGGCTTCGCTCAGTGTCACTGAAAGGTTTGCCATGCCACGTCGTATGATCCGCATCCTGGTCGCTACGGCGGCGGTCGCCGGTATCGCCGCGGGCGCGTCCCCCGCTGTCGCCGCCCCCGCGACCCCGGCTGTCGTCGCCGAATCAGGCTCCGCCGGCACCGGTTCCGCCCTCGTCGACTTCCCCCTCGGCTTCATCAAGTTCATCATCTGCGGGCCGTGGGCCTCCTCGGAGCCCCACCCCAACCCGATCTGCCGCTGACAACACAACAACGGCGGGTGGTTTCCGAAACCGGAAACCAC